>JAIPBY010000114.1 GCA_021738605.1 Chitinophagaceae bacterium
GTGATCATCCTTTCCAGGACCCATCCATCTTTCCTTGCAAAACTGCTTGAAATTGAGGTGCCAGAAATTTTTGATGGTCTCATCGTCATCCGTAAAATCGTTCGTGAGCCGGGCGAGCGCGCCAAAGTGGCTGTTGAAAGCTATGATGACCGTATCGATCCGGTGGGTGCTTGTGTGGGCATGAAGGGTAGTCGTATTCATGGCATTGTGCGTGAACTGAAGAATGAAAACATCGATGTAATCAATTTCACCAACAATATTCAATTGCTCATCCAGCGTTCTCTGACACCAGCGAAGATCACCAGGATGAACATTGACAATGAAGGAAGGCGTGCTGAAGTATTTGTATCACCAGACCAGGTTTCATTGGCCATCGGTAAGCGCGGCGTAAACATCAAATTGGCTGAAGACCTCACCGATTTTGATATTGACGTGTACCGCGACAATGAAGGTGAAATGGCTGAATACGATATCGATCTCGATGAATTTAGCGATGAGATTGAAGGATGGATCATTGAAGAACTCAAGCGCATCGGTTGTGATACCGCGCGCAGTGTGTTGGATCTTACTGCAACAGAATTGGAACGCAGGACAGATCTTGAAAAAGAAACCATTGAGGAACTTCGCAATGTTTTGAGGGCAGAATTCGAGAAAGACTAGTCAGCACAGCAAGCAAACAAGAAACAAGCAAAAAAAGCCCAGGAGGATAAATGTCAGAATCAAACACACCCAGGTTAATGGCCGCGGCCAAGGAGTTCAACATCGGTAAGGATACGTTGGTGGACTTTCTTGCCAGTAAGGGATTCAGCAAGGATGATCTAAAGCCCACTTCCAAGTTAACGGAAGACATGTATCATTCCCTGCAGCAGGAATTCTCTTCTGATAAGGCAGCGAAAGCAAAAAGTGATGCCATTGAAATCCCTAAGGGGTCATCAGGCGAGGCAAAGAAGAAGAAGGACGAAGAAGAGATTGTTTTCAAAAAGGATACCAAGAAAAAGGCAGAGCCTGAAGTGGTGGTAGAGCAACCTGCTCCTGCGCCAGCTCCAGAACCAGCGCCTGTTGTCGTTGAAGTGCCTGAAGTGGTGGCAGCGGAAGAGCCAGCAGTGGTTGCACCCGCACCTGCACCTCCAGAAGAAGTGGTTAGTCCTGTTGAGCCTGAAGTGGAGATTACAAAAATCGACGCACCTGAATTGCATGGACCCAAGGTTTTGGATAAGATTGACCTTGATGCCATCAATGCTTCAACACGGCCTAAACGCGGTGAAGCTAAAAAGAAACCAGTAGCAAAACCTGAAGAGAAGGCTCCTGAGGTTGCAGCAGTTATACCAGAAGAGATACTGCCTGTAGAAGCACCAAAACCAGCAGAACCTGATAGGGTTAAAATAGAAGCGCCTGAGCTCGAGGGTCCAAAGATTGTCGGCAGGATTGAACTCAAGCCTGAGATGGATGACAGGAGCCGCAATGCTGATGTGAAAAGAAAACGAATTCGGATTCCGATAGAGAAAAAAGAGCCGGAAAGAACGAAACCATCCATTCAAAAAGGTGGAGCATCTGCTGCTCCACAGCGTCCTTCAACACCTCGTGTAGGTGGACCTCGCGTAGTCAGGAGAGGAGAAGTGAAGGAGATTGATGAGAAGGAAATCCAAAATAAGATCAAGGAAACACAGGCCAAACTTTCAGGTGGCGGTGGCGGCTCTAAAGCCAAGATAACCAAGTCGAAGCTTCGTCGCCTCAAGCGTGAGGAAATCGAAGCTGGTGCAGAAGGAGAAGGGGATGAAAAAATCCAGTTGACTGAATTTATCAGTGTGAGTGAATTGGCCAGTTTGCTGGATGTCAACTTTGCAGAAATCATTGGCAAGTGTATGAGCCTTGGTATCATGGTTTCCATCAACCAAAGGCTTGATGCAGAGGTGATCGAGCTGGTTGCCGGTGAGTTTGGTTTTGAAGTGGAATTCATCGACATGGAAAAGCAAATGGAGATGGAAGAGGAAGAAGAAGTTGATGCTCCAGAGCAGCTGCTTCCCCGCGCTCCAATCGTTACTATCATGGGTCACGTTGACCACGGTAAAACATCCTTGCTTGACTATATCCGCAACGCAAATGTGGTTGCCGGTGAGGCGGGTGGTATCACACAGCACATTGGTGCCTACCATGTTGATCTTCCTTCCGGGAAATCCATCACCTTCTTGGATACACCTGGTCACGAGGCCTTTACGGCGATGCGTGCCCGTGGTGCCAAGGTCACTGACCTTGCTGTTATTGTGATTGCAGCGGATGACGCGGTGATGCCACAAACCAAAGAGGCCATCAGCCACGCACAAGCGGCGGGTGTACCGATGATTTTTGCGATCAACAAGATTGATAAGGACGGAGCCAACTCCCAGAAGATATACGAACAGCTTGCCGGGATGAATATCCTTGTGGAAGAGTGGGGAGGAAAATTCCAGAGCCAGGAAATCGCTGCCAAGTCTGGTTTGAACATTGATAAGCTGCTTGAAAAGATTTTGCTTGAAGCAGAATTGCTCGACCTGAAAGCCAATCCTGAAAGGGAAGCCAGTGGTACCATCATTGAAGCAACGCTTGATAAGGGCCGTGGATATGTGGCCACCATTCTTGTGCAGAACGGAACACTCCAGCAGGGCGACCTGGTGGTGAGTGGTCAGCACTATGGAAGGGTCAAGGCCATGATGAACGAAAGGAACAAGCGCGTAGACGCCATTCCACCTTCATCACCCGTTTTGATTCTTGGTCTGAATGGTGCACCCCAGGCAGGTGAGAAGTTCAAGGTTTACCAAGAGGAGTCTGATGCCAAGGAAATTGCAGGAAGAAGGGCCCAGATCATGCGTGAGCAGGGTATCAGGACCAAAAAACATATTACGCTGGATGAGATTGGCCGCAGGTTGGCACTCGGTAACTTCAAAGAACTCAACATCATCATCAAGGGTGATGTGGATGGATCAGTTGAAGCCTTGAGTGACTCATTGCAGAAGCTTTCCACGCAGGAGATTGCCATCAAGGTGGTACACAAGGCCGTTGGACAGATTACTGAAAGTGATGTATTGCTTGCCACTGCATCTGATGCGATCATCGTTGGTTTCAACGTTCGTCCTTCTATTCAGGCCAACAAGATTGCTGAAAACGAAGGTGTACAGATCAAGCTTTACTCCATCATCTACAACGCCATTGAGGAAATCAAGAGTGCCATGGAAGGTATGCTTGAGCCGAAGATTGAAGAGAAAATTGTGGCCAACGTTGAGGTGCGTGAGGTATATAAGTTTGACAAGGCTACCGTTGCCGGTTGTTATGTACTGGACGGTAAAATCAGCAGAAACAACAAGATCCGTATCATCCGTGATGGTATCGTTGAATATCCAAGAGGGGAAGGGCAAAGCACAGAACTGGGTAGCTTGAAACGCTTCAAGGATGATGCGAAAGAGGTCAACCAGGGCTATGAGTGCGGACTGACCATCAAGAATTTTAACGACCTCAGGGTGGGTGATGTGATCGAAGCGTTTGAAGAAACTGAGGTGAAGAGGACATTGTAGTTTTTTCCGGGGGAATGGACTATTTATGAAAACTTTAAGTCAGTGGATTTTATCATAAGGCCGAATTCAACCATATTTGGAAACAGGAATTGCAGCATGAAAAGAATATTGATTGTATTGATTTTGGTGATCTCGGCCTTTGCAGGCCAGGCACAGACCGCAAAGTTGTTGGCGGACAAGATTGTTGCCATTGTGGGGGACAAAATCGTGTTGAAAAGCGATATTGTCAATTACATTGAAGACCAGAAACGCCAGGGCAATGAAATGCCTGAAAATGCAGAATGTTTTTTGTTGGAAAGGATGATGCAGGACAAGGCACTTATTCTTCAGGCAGAAAAGGATTCACTTCCAGTTTCAGATGAAGAAGTGGAGGCTGAACTCGACCAAAGGGTGCGTTATTTCATCATGCAGTACGGCGGAAAAGAAGCTTTTGAGCAAATTGCCGGCCGCACCATTTACCAGGTAAAAGAAGATTTCAGGAAATCCATCCGCGAAGGAAGGCTTGCCAAGTCCATGCGGGAGAAGATTGTTGAATATGTCAAAATCACCCCAAATGAAGTGAAGGAGTATTTCAACAAGATCCCCAAAGACAGCCTGCCTTTTTACGAAACGGAGCTTGTCATTGGCCAAATTGTGATCCATCCCAAAGCAGGAAGGGAGCTTGAGAAATTTGCCCAGGATGAGCTGGCCGATTACCGCAGGCAGATTGAAGCAGGGCAAAAAACATTTGAAACCCTTGCCAGGTTGTATTCTGAAGATCCAGGCAGCAAGCAAACGGGCGGTCGCTACGAAATCAACAAAACACAAAAAGATTGGGATCCTGATTTCAAGAATGCCGCTTTCAGGCTGAAAGAGGGCCAGGTTTCTCCTGTCATCAAATCCAAATTTGGTTATCACATCATACAAATGATCAGCAGAAATGGAGATGATGCAGTCATCCGCCATATCCTCCGTATACCGGCGCTTCAGGAAGAAGATATTCAGGCCACCAAGCTAAGGCTTGATTCAGTCAGGACCAAGCTGGTAGCGGGAACCATCACCTTTGGTGAGGCCGTAGACAAGAACAGTGACGACCAGAACAGCAAGTTCAGCGCGGGTATCATGAGCGGCCAGGGTGGTGCATTTGTTACCATTGATGAACTCGACAAGAACCTTGTGCCTTATCTCGACAAATTAAAGGTGGGAGAATTTTCCCAACCGATGGCATACAAGGATGAACAAGACAAGCAGGCGGTAAGGCTTGTATACCTTCAAAGCAAAACCGAGCCCCATCGGGAAAATATCCGCGACGATTACGACAGGATTGCACAAAGGGCATTGGCAGAAAAGAAAGAAAGGACCATCGACAAATGGTTCCAAAGCAAATTGCCTACCTATTACGTGATGGTTGACAAGGATTATCAGCAGTGTGAATCTTTGCGCAAGCAATTCCCCAACTACGTCAGCAAATAACATCGGTAAGCGGGTTAAATTTTAAGGTTCTGTTTTTTAAGCTTAAATTCGCTGTTCTATTTTCGCTATATGAGTGATGCCATCAAACACGAATGCGGTCTTGCATTTATCAGGCTGCTCAAGCCTTTTTCCTACTACCAGCAACAACAGGGTACGGCGCTTTATGGGCTGAACAAGCTCTACCTGTTGATGGAGAAGCAGCACAACCGAGGACAAGACGGAGCAGGCATTGCTTCTGTAAAACTCAATGCAGAGCCTGGTTATCCTTTCATGCACCGCTTGCGCAGTGTTGCCCAACAAGCCATTGCTGATTTGTTTGCCCAGGTGGGAAAGGAAATCAATGAGCTGGAAAAATCACAACCCGAAATAAGGAAGCATCCCGGGCTGATGAAAGGCCACCTCAACTTCATGGGAGAGCTTTTACTTGGGCATCTTCGTTACGGCACACAGGGAAAGAACAATGCTGAATTCTGTCATCCCTTCATCAAAAGAGACATCATTCCTGCAAGAAATCTGGCGTTGGCAGGCAATTTCAACCTGGTGAACACGGAAGAGCTTTTCAACATGGTTGATGTCAACCCTGGTGATTTCCAGAAGCAAAGTGACCTGGCAGCCATGATGGAAGTGGTCCATCATTTTATTGTGAAGGATGATGAAGCCAATCCGGGCAACATGTCCATTCCTTCCATTTTAAAAAATGCCTTTCAACATTTTGATGGCGGCTACAATGTTTGTGGACTGATTGGCAATGGTGATTCCTTTGTCATCCGCGATGCCCATGGCATTCGCCCATCCTATTATTATGCCAACAATGAAGTCATTGTTGCAGCCTCTGAGCGTGCAGCCATCAGGACGAGTTTTCATGTTGGTGAAAATGAAGTGAAGGAATTGATGCCGGGTCAGGCCTTGATTGTGAAGAGTGATGGAACATGGACCGTTGAACAAATCCTGGAGCCAAAACCCAGGAGGGCATGTAGTTTTGAAAGAATTTATTTTTCACGGGGCGGAGACGAAAAGATATACAGGGAAAGGATTGGGTTGGGCTATAGGCTCAGCAGCAATGTGCTGAAGGCCATCAACAATGACCTCAAGCATACCATCTTTTCTTTTATTCCCAATACGGCTGAAGTGGCATTCTATGGCTTGCTGAAGGGCATGGAGGATTTCCTCAACCAGATCAAGGTGCAGCGCATCATGGCCTGGGATAAGGATTTCGATGAAGAGAAGTTGACTGAGATGATCAACCGGAAAATCCGTGTTGAAAAAGTGGCCATCAAGGATGTGAAAATGCGCACCTTTATTACTGAGGATGCCAACCGTTCTGAAATGGTGCAACACGTGTATGATGTTACCTATGGAACGGTGCAAGCCAATGTTGATACCCTGGTTGTTATTGATGATTCTATCGTACGCGGCACAACGCTGAAGGAAAGTATTGTCAGGATGCTGTCCAGGCTTAAACCCGTAAAAATTATTGTGCTTTCTTCTGCTCCCCAGATCCGCTATCCGGATTGCTATGGGATTGACATGAGCAAGTTGGGAGATTTCATAGCCTTTAAAGCAGCCCTTTCATTGTTGAAAGACAGGGGCCAATTTGGCCTGCTGGATGTACTCTACAACAAGTGCAAAGACCTTCGCGAAAAGGGGCAATTGCATACCGAAAACGTTGTCAAACAGGTATACGGTTCATTTACACCGCAAGAAATATCTGCCAAAATCGCTGAGCTTATCACAGCACCGGAAGTAGCAGTGCCTGTTGAGGTGATCTACCAAACCATTGAAGACCTGCACGATGCCTGCCCCGGCAATCTTGGCGACTGGTACTTTACAGGTAACTACCCAACCCCCGGTGGAAACCGCGTGGTCAACATGGCTTTCATTAACTTTATGGAAGGCAAGGATGTAAGGGGGTACTAGGAGTTTGAAATAAAATTGAAAAGGGCTCATGCATAATAGCGTGAGCCCTTTTTCTATAAACTAGTAAAATTAAATCTTCAACCCCCCAGCCTTCGGCTGGCAAGTTCAACTTCCCTCAACCTCCCTCAACCTCTCTCAACCTCACTTCAACCCATACTTCACCATATACCGATCATACAACTGCTTGTGTTTGTCGGTAAGGCTGACCATGCGGCCACCAATCATCACCAGTGAAATATTGCTGCTGCGCATGTCGAGGATGTCTCCTTCGCTGATGACGATGTTGGCGTCTTTGCCTGTTTCTATAGATCCTGTGCGGTCTGCAATGCCCAAAATTTTGGCCGCATTCAGGGTGATGGAAGAAAGCGCCTCTTCTTTTGTCAATCCGTAAGCGGCTGCGGTTCCTGCCTGAAACGGAAGGTTCTTTCCCCTTTGTTGGCCGTCTTCATCACAAATCGCAAATTGCACACCCGCTTTTTGAAGCAAGGCAGGAAGCTGGTAAGGAAGGTCAACACCATCATCGGCCAATGTAGGAAGTGCATGCATCTGGCTGAGGATTACAGGGATATTGTTGCGCTTGAGGATGTCTCCCACTTGGTAACATTCTCCTGCACCTACCAGTACGATATCAAATCCAAACTCAGTCTTGAAGTCAATGGCAGCAAGGATTTCACGCACCACATTGCAGCGGATAAAAAGTTTTTGCTTCTTGCTGAACAACCCTTGAACGGCCTGAAATTTGATATTGGTAGCTGTCTTGACGGCCTGATCATTGTAGGCCTTTGCTGCACGGAAGAAATCTTTGATCTCTTCGAGCTGTTCAATGCCTCTTTTCAATGGATCCACCTGTGGTCCTTGTCCACCGCCAAAACCACCATAGCGGCTGGGCCTGTTGTAAAGGGCAGGCATGTTCATGAAAATATTATTGTCAACTGCATAAGCGGCATCTTCCCAATTCCATGCATCGAGCTGAACAACAGAAGAGGAACCACTGATGGTGCCCCCTTGAGGAACGATATTGGTATGGGTGATGCCATTCGTTTTCAAGGTATTGATCACCTTTGAATCGGTATTGTAAGCCACAAGCGAACGGACGGATGGATTGTATTCACCGATCTCTGTTTCATCTGCTGTTGCGCGAATTGAATTTACCTCAACCAATCCGAGGTTGGAGTTGGCAA
>JAIPBY010000115.1 GCA_021738605.1 Chitinophagaceae bacterium
GCCTGTCATCTGTGGTGCAAGGATACCAAAATAGTTGGACAGTAAAATGAATACGAACCCAAGCGTAAGTCTCCACCGGTATTTCCAGAAATATTTGTTCAGCTGTTTGAGTTCCTTCATGTATGAGCAAAGTTATTAATCTGCACTGAGGAGTTTCTAGATGTTTTTTTGATGATTTCTTTATAATTCGGCTTTGATGTTTTACTTTTGCGCCGGAGAGATGGCAGAGCGGTCGAATGCGGCGGTCTTGAAAACCGTTGACTGTCACAGGTCCGGGGGTTCGAATCCCTCTCTCTCCGCACAAAAAACAAATGCCCCTTTATGGGGCATTTTTCGTTGATGGAGCGTGGAAAGTTTACTTTCCAAAGCGACAGCAATGAAAAATGATGAGGGGCGAAGCCCCGGCATTTGTTTTTTGATGTGCCCCCCCAAAAGGGTTCATGAAATAATCCCAAAGCGACAGCAATGAAAAATGATAAGGGGCGAAGCCCCGGCATTTGTTTTTTGATGCGCCCCCCCAAAAAGGGTTCATGAAATAATCCCAAAGTGACAGCAATGAAAAATGATAAGGGGCGAAGCCCCGGCATTTGTTTTTTGATGTGCCCCCCAAAAGGGATCATGAAATAATCCCTAAGACTAATTCTGTTTCCTTACGTATTTGGTAAGGATCACAATCTGCTGCCCTTCTATTCTTCCTTCAATCTGATCAGTATTGTCGGGAACCAAACGGATATTCCGCACAACGGTTCCCAGTTTTGCGTTAAGTGTCGAACCTTTGACATCAAGAGATTTAATCAAAACCACAGCATCGTTATTCAGCAATTGTTGACCATTGCAATCCCTGTGAAGAACAACAGAACCATCATTTTCATGGTCACCAGTTGATTTGGCCCAAGTCAATTGTTCCTCATCCAGAAAAAGCATATCGAGGTTGTCTGAAGCCCAGCTTTGGTCGCGCAGGCGGTTCAACATCCTCCAGGCTGTCACCTTAACGGGAGCAGCCTCAGACCACATGCTTTCTGTAAGGCATGCCCAATGTGCAGGATCCAATTCTTCTTTCTTTTCGATTTGAGCAAGGCATTTGGAGCAAATCAAAATGGATCCATCTGCATCAGTGTATTTTGCACCTGCCACCTCATGAATGGAAAGTCCAGTTACTGCATTGCATAGTTCACATTTACCATCATTGCGCGCATTGAGTTGTTGTTGAAGAGACATATTAAAATTTAAGGTGCAAATATAACAAAACAGCGGTAGCAGTTAAAAGGCAAGCCTACTTCATTACCGGATCAACTTCAAATACAATGGCTGATTTGGCAGGAACCTCAAATTTTTGCTGAATGGAAACTGATTGACCTGTAAAAATATTCCTGGCCAATCTGTCATTACCAATTATTTCCTTGAAACGGGATGGATCAATAGTTGTTGGCTGTTCATTCCTGTTCAATACCACCATTACCTTTTCCTTTTCAGTGTATCGAAAATAAACATAGATATCATTGAAAGGGGCAAAATGAAGGGTTTTACCGTTGGCAATGGCTTTGCTGTTTTTACGCCATTGTGCAAGTTGTTTGAAATGTCCTTGCATCTCCATTTGATCTGCTGTTAGTCCAGTACCAGCATTTGCATTGGCTTTGTCATCAGCCCAGCCACCAGGCATGTCTGCCCTGATGTAACCATGATCATCCGGATGTGCTGTGTTTTCCAACAAAACTTCTGTCCCATAATAAACCTGCGGAATGCCTCTCAAAGTCAGCAATGTGGTGATAGCCATTTTGGTCAGTGTAAGGTCATTGCCCAGCTGGGTATATAGCCTGTCCATGTCGTGATTGTCTCCAAAAATCAACAGTTTTGAAGGATCAGAATAAGCAAAATCATTGGCCATTGATTCATATAGCAGGTTCAAACCCTTTCCCCAAACTTTTCTGTTTTTTTGACGAAGGGCTTCGACCAGCGCAGATTGTAGCGGAAAGTCCATGGTAGAACCAAGGCAACCGGTATAACCATCTGGATTCTTTTTCCCTTTTTGCCAATAAGATGTGATCAATGGGTTGAGGCTCCATTCTTCACCAACAAGGCTGAAATTGGGATATTCTTTCATGATCCTGCAGGCCCAGGCATTGAGCAAGGGTTTGATGCTATACCCATAGGTATCAAGCCTTATGCCACCCAGTTGCAATGTTTCGATCCACCAAATGTTGTTCTGGATCAGGTAAGTGGCCATAAAAGGATTTTCGCCATTCAGGTCTGGCATGGTGGGCACAAACCATCCTTTCGTCATCAATTCACGGTCGTATTGTGATGCATTAGGATCTTGATTAACGGTACGAACATGTGTAGTGATGCGCATCGAATCGGCATAATTGATCCAATCTCGAAAAGGCATGTCTTTCATCCATCTGTGACCAGAACCAATATGGTTCAGAACGGCATCATAAACCAGTTTGATTCCCTTGGCTTTTGCCTTTTGAGCCAATTCTTTGTATTCATCCAAGGTCCCAAACCGAGGATCAACCTTGTAATGATCGGTAATCGCATAGCCATGATAAGAATAGGCGGGCATGTTATTCTCCATCAATGGTTGTGGCCAGATAGCGGTATAGCCCATATTTTTCAGATAATCCAGACTATTGATCATACCCCGGATGTCACCGCCATGTCTTGCTCCATTCGACTTTCGATCTACCTTGTTTTCCAGCATCCCTTCAATGATATCATTTCCTGGATTTCCATTGGCAAAACGGTCTGGAGTGATAAGACAAACAATATCTGAAGCGTTAAATCCATTGAATGATTCAGATCCTTGGGTTCTTTTGAGCAGTGAATATTGATATGTTTCAACAACTACTCCATCCCGTGTAAATCGTATCGGGAATGTCCCTGGTTGGGTTTTCGATGAAATGATCAGATCGATGAAGAGATAGTTTTGGGAATCCCCTTTTGTTATTTTTTTGATGCTGACGCCTGGATAATTGATCATGGGCATTGTTGAGGCGATGTCCTTCCCGTTCACCATCAACTGAAGGTTGTTGTCTTTCATCCCCACCCACCAATTCATGGGTTCCAGGTGTTCAATCTGCGAAAAAGAAAATTGGATTGAACCAATTAGCAATGCCGTTAAAAAGAATATTTTTTTCATGAGATGGGTCTTGGTGTGATGATCAAATATTTAAAGTCTTTGTGCAACAATATTAAACACAAGAAAAATGCCCCTCGATTGAGGGGCATTGTGCGTTGAATAGGTTAACCTTATTGCTTAGCTATTTTGTAAGTATAAAAACCGGGGTTGTTGAGATCCAAGCTGATTTTATAGGTACCTGCTGTTGGCAATACAAGGTTGGCGCCATCGCCTTCCAATGAATTGTCAGCACCATTGTCGCCCAGGTTGATACCCCAATCTTTGTTGGCCCTGAACTTGAATTCTTCTTTTCCAGTAACAGTAACCTGTCCTTCCCAAACATTGCTGCCGTTAAGGGTCATCGTCACATCACTACCCCATCCTGTGAATCCACCAATCATTGTCCAGGTTGTTTTAAGTATAGAGAACTTGTTGGTTGTGGTATTGGCATTGATCCTGTAGAATCCAGCACCAGGGAATTTCATGTTTCCACCAGATGTACTCATGTTACCACTCCCGGCATCACCATAGTTGGTCCCAGACCAATCTGCCTGTGAAGTGAGTTTAAACTCATAGGATCCACCAGCTTTCACAAAAACAAAACCTTCATGAACACCATCCTTTTTAGGAGATGCGAGCTGAGGAGCCTGTCCGGGATTCCATCCCTGGTAATCTCCTGCAACATAAAGCAGGCCATATTCCTGAACCAATGAAATAGAAAACTTACCACCTTGGAAATCAAGCCTTACTTTGTATGTTCCTGTTTTGTCTGGACCAGGAAAATTATCGCTCAGGTTAAAGCCAAAATCACCGCCCTTGTTCAGGCCAGTTGCATTGTTGTCCTTAACAGAATACTTGTTGCTCCAGTCACCATTGACTGGCAGACAAAGGTATTGCTGTCCGCCCTTCATGTAGAAGGTGCCTTCGTAGGTCACTGAATCTATACGGGTAAACTGTTGTGAAGGGACAGGAACAGGATTGTTCCAGCCTCCAGCAGTAGCACTACCAACAAGGAAAAGCATTTTAGAAGATGGAGGCATCACTTTTGGAGGAACTACATAAGGAGTTACTTTCAAAGCAACGGCATTGGACATCTTCCTTTCGTTGTTGTTTCCCATGGAAGAAACAACCCTGGCTTCAATGTTGTATTGTCGGTTGTAGGCAAAACCAAAACCAAGCGCAATATCATTGATTTCTTTCGCGGTAAAACTGGTGCTTCTTTTTCCTACCATCACCTTTTGTGCTGCTTTGGAGAAATTCCTGCCGGCTGAATCAATTTCAACAATGTACTTGACAGTGTTTGAATCAACTGAATAGTTAGGATAGGTCCAATCAAAAGAAATAGCAGTCTTTGAAGAATCAGCCATAACAGCAGCAATCGAGCTGGTCGAGGCGGTAAGAAATGCATTACCGGCTGCATTGTGGAGTTGCAGGGGTTCAATCTTTTCACATGAGGATGCCATAAAAGCAGCCAGCAACATGTAAAAGCCCAGGCGTATATATTTTTTCATACTGTTCATTTTTTATTTTTTTACACGCTTATTGTTTCGTTACAGTGAATGTTCCTGATTGAAAATCAACTACAATTTTATAATTACCTGCAGCAGACGTTCCAACAAAACCTGGGTCAGCATCTTTTTTCTCAAAAGTTCCACCAGTGGCATCACCTGTCACCATGTGGTATTGGGTTCCCCAGACACCATTGTCTTGTAACATTTTATAATTTCCACCTCCTTTGAATGCAACCACCAATTCATACAAAGTTGGAGAAACCTGCGTAAACTTTTGAGTGGTAACATATGGAGCTGGTAGCGGATTGCTCCAACCAGAAGCAAAAGCATCACCAACCACCCACAAGTTTCCTTGTGTTGGAATAGGTACTTTTGGAGGAGGTGCAAATGGAGTAACGTTGAACCGCATTACATTAGAAATGAGGTTTGTAGCTACAGCACCCAGTGAGGCAATGACCCTTACTTCAACAGCAGCAGCCGTATTCAGCTTCAGCTTTAAATCACTGAGTATAATATTGAATTCCTTTTGAGTGTATGAAACTGAAAGGTCTTTGCTGATGGAAACAGCCTTCTTGTTAGGACTGGCAAAGTTGGATCCTGCAACATCAATTTCAAGGGTATAATTAACATCCTGACTGTTGACTCCAGAAGCGAAATCATATTCAGGATTGGTCCAGCTGAATTTAACTGCAGGATTGTTCTCTGTCGCAAATCCCAGAGGAATTGTACCACTGACTGAAGCACCCAACACAGGTGCAGTTCCTCCAAAGAATATCTCCCTGTCTTCTTCCTTACTGCATGAAGCAAGGAAAACCAATGATGAGAGGGCTATGATAAGAGGTTGAATGATTTTTTTCATAAACCTTGTTTTAAATTTTAATCAGATTAATAACCAGTGTTTTGTTTCAAATTCGGATTGGAAGATACGTCGGCTGAAGGAAGCGGATAAACATTCCTAAAAGCAGCAACACCAGTTCCACCCCTTACGCCTCCTTTCCAAGGCCAAAGGTAGCTTCCATCGGTAAATTTGTTGAATCGGATCAGGTCAGTCCTTCTGTGACCTTCCCAATACAATTCCCTAGCCCTTTCATCCAAAACAAAATCAGGGGTAAGCGCAGCTGCACTGATGTTGCCTGTGGCATTTCCATACGCACGCTGCCTGAGGTTGTTGATGTAGGTAACCGCATTTGTCTTGTCTGAGGCACTACCAGCTCGGGCAGCCGCTTCAGCATAGATGAGGTATTGTTCAGCCAGTCTGAAAATAGGGAAATCAATGTCAACCCATGTAAGGTTTGAGCCCACGGCATTGTTTTTTCTCCTGTTCTTGAATTTTGTAATGGCATACCCATCCTTGAAATTGGTAAGGTCATTGATCTCAAGGCTCTGTCCCTGTGTAAAGAATTGTGCACGCTTGTCTGCCGTACCATTTACATCAGGAAACAATGCTGGAAGCGTTTTGGTGGTACGAAGGCCGAACCAGCCGCCATCTACACCATAATCTGCAGCAATCATGTCTCCACCTACTGGAGCATGGGTAAGAAAAGTTGTACCACCCCAATTCTGGGTCTTTAGTCCATCATAGTTGATGGTGAGGATGAACTCATTGGTATTGGTATTGTTGTCTGCCAACATCAGTTGCCTGTAGTTGGGGATAAGAGCATATCCTGCATCAATGACTTTCTTAGAATAAACCAAGGCATCTGCATACCGTTGCGTGGAGGTGTAAACACCTGCATTCAAATAAATCCTTGCAAGCAGCGCTTGTGCAGCAGCCTTGTCTGCACGGCCGTATTCATTGGCTTTTGCAGCAGGCAGTTCATTTTCGATGGCTTTCAGTTCAGTTTCCACGTAGTTAAAGATGTCAGTCCTTGAAGACTGCTTGGGAACGAAGGAACCCAACGCATCTTTTTCAGTAGCAAATGGCACAGCACCAAACAGGTCCATCAATACAGCATATTGATAGGCACGAAGGAAGCGGGCTTCTGAAGTGTATTTTTTGATTTGATCTGCATCAGCTCCTGTAATACCGCGTGTAGCAAGGTTTTCTGCTGAAGCCTGGCGGATAAAATCATTGCATAGCGTAATCTGGTAGAAGCAACGGTAATAAAGACCCGTGAGCATTGGATTGCTTGCAGACCAATTCATGTTGTGGAAGTCCTGGATACCAGGATCGCCCCAGGCAACAACCGCTTCGTCTGTGCTCAACTCCTGGGCTTTCCAATAAAGGCGCAGAAAATCAGCAGTTCCTTCGTCAAGGCCCTGGATATCACCATTACCACTGGGTCCCTGGTTTCCGGTTGTGGCAAAGCTTCCATAAAGTTTGGCAAATGCTTGTTTGTATCCAGCTGGCGTTTTATACACCTGCTCTGAAGTGATATCATTCAGCGGAAGCACATCCAGCTGCTTTGTGCAAGACACCATTGCTCCAGAAAAAAGCAATGCTGACGCAACAAGGTTAAAAATATTCTTTTTCATATACTTCGATTTGTTCATTGTTCAATTAAAAATCAAGGTTAACTCCGAGTACCCATGTCCTTGGTCTTGGATAGAAATTGTTGTCAATTCCTCCATTCATTTCCGGATCAAGTCCATTGTACTTTGTAATCACCAATACGTTCTGCACATTGGCGCTTACACGAAGGTTGGCCTTTTTGTTGAGTACCTGACCCACATTGTAGCCAACATTGACGTTGTCTACCCTAAGGAATGATGCATTCTGAACATAGTAGTCAGATAGGAAATAGTTGGCACCGCTTCCACTGAATCCACTCCTCAACACTTCTCTTGAGCCATTGTTTACATAACCAATTGGGTTCAGGATATTCCTGATCGTACCAGTGCTGGAGGCTACGTTGTTGTACATGTAGTTTCCAATATTAGAGCGGGCCACTAGACCAGCATTCCATTTACCTGCACTGATGTTGGTACTCATACCAAAGAACATCCTTGGATCGATCCCCTTGTACTGGTAAAGATCTCTCTCGTTGATCACACCATCACGGTTAAGGTCTGCGAAAAGATTATCAATGGGCTTGCCTGCATTGTCATAAACTTGCTTGTAGGTAAAGAATGCACCCCTGTTGTACCCCACAGAGTGGATCATGATGGTGTTTCCTGTTCCACCGGAAATTCCTCCAAACCTTGCACCGGCATAATTGGGATCATCAGAGATGGTCAATTTGGTGATGGTATTCTGGTTGAAGGTGGCGTTGAAAGAAAGATCCCATACAAGGTCTTTGTTTTTAATCGGCTGAAGGTTCAAGGTCACTTCAACACCTTTGTTTTCCATGCTACCTACGTTGGCAACAATCTTGTTGGAGAAGTTGGTGGCTGCAGGTTGATTGATTTC
>JAIPBY010000116.1 GCA_021738605.1 Chitinophagaceae bacterium
TCCTTGTAAATGGGATTGGATGACATGCTGCGGATGCAGTTTAAAAGGTAAAGTGGTGGAACATACTGGACTCGAACCAGTGACCCCTACTCTGTCAAAGTAATGCTCTAAACCAACTGAGCTAATGTTCCTAACGAGGAGCAAAGTTAAGGGAAAATCCGGAATCCTCATTCCTGGCAGCACCCTGAATTTAGACACATTTGTATCAGCCAAACAATTCTTTCACTGCCTTCCCCTTTCCATCAGGAGTAGTATAAAAAGGCCTGTCCTCAACCACATAATTGGTCTCTGGGTCAATACCCAGTGCATGATAAATGGATTGGTGAACCTGATCAATAACAATTGGATCTTTGATGGACTTGCAGGGCCTTTCATCAGCTGTCTGGCCAAATACATTGCCTTTTTTGATACCTCCCCCAAACATCAGCATGGAGCATCCATCGGTAAAATGTCGGTGCATACCGTAGAACTTGATATCATTGATGATATCAGGTTGCTTCACTTGCTCCTGCACTTTCAACTCAGGCCTGCCTTCTACCATCATGTCCCTGCTGAATTCAGTTGCCAATATAATCATGGTTCTGTCGAGATGTCCTGACTGTTCCAGGTCTTTGACGAGTTGAGCGATGGGGGCATCAATTCTCTTTTTCATTTCAGCCAACCGTGTATGACCATTTTCATGGGTATCCCAATTCTTGAATGGCTCATACTCAGTTGTTACACTGATGAACCTGGCACCTTTTTGGGTGAGCCTCTTGGCCATCAGACAACCCAGACCAAATTTTCCTGTATTGTAAATGTCGTAGCTGGACTTGGGCTCCTTGTTCAAATCAAAAGCAGCTGCCTCTGGAGATTTGAGCAAGCGATAGGCTTGCTCCATCGAGCGCATCATGGATTCCTTGTGATAATCAGATCCAAACTCACCCATGGCGCCCTTGTTCATCAGGTCGCGATACAATTGATTCCTTTTCTCAAATCTGGTTTCAGACATGCCAACGGGTGGTCGGACAGATTCCAATCCAGCAGTGGGATCTGGGATCATGAAGGGTCCATATTCATTTCCTAAAAAACCTGCTGTGTGAAAGGCTTTCAATTCTTCTCCTTCTCCAACAGTAAAACGCTGCCCAATATCAATAAAAGCCGGAATGGCTGAATTGATTGGCCCCAACTCTTTGGCAACCCAAGATCCAATATGAGGAGCAGACACCGATTGTGGTGGCCGGTAGCAAGTATGCCAATGGTATTGATGGCGTGAATGAAGAATATGACCCATGTCTGCTGCCACATAAGAACGAATGACGGTTCCTCTGTCCATGATCCTACCAATGGACTCCAATCCTTCAGAAAAATGAACACCATCAAGAATGGTTGGCACAGACTGAAATGTGCTAAGCACATCATTGGATTTAATCCCTGTTGAGTATGGCGTGAACCGTTTAGGATCAAATGTCTCGGTATGTGCCATGCCACCCCCCATCCAAAGAAGGATGACCGTATCTGCAGTAGATTGTTTGCCGAAAGGCTTCATGCTGCTGAGGAGTCCGGAGAGAGGCATGGTCGCTCCCAAGGCTGCGATGGTTGCAGCGCTGGTGTTCTTTAAAAATTTCCTTCTATCCGAGAATTTGCTCATGGCCAATGAAGTTAATAATTAATCGATGATCTGAATTTCTGGCAACATCAGAGCGGCCCAGAAAAAATCCTGGATGTCTTCCAAAGAAGGCGTATCCCCCAAGATTTTTAGGGCCACAGCCGTTTCCTTGTTGCTGGGCTTACGTCCTAAAGAAAGTGCATAGAAAGCCGATAGCAGTGATTCCCCATTGGGGTAGCGTCTTTGCCACTTGATTGCTCCACGTTTTAACATGGCATTGAACCGTTCCCCATTGGTCAGTTCCAGCGCCTGAAGCAGGTTGGCCTGAGACTCACGTCCGGTGGTAACATTTTCCCTGTTTGGTCTTCCCAACGCAATCAGAAATGGATTGTTCGCCACAAACGCTGCCCTGGCAAAATAACCACCAGGAGGAACAAAGGATGGTGAATATTTTGGCTTGAATTTCATGATAGAATCAGGAAAAATAGGATCAATGATAGCGCCAACCATATCAGAAAACTGCTCTGCGGTGATGCGTTTTCTGAGGGAGCCCCTGAATGTATAATTCTGTAAAACAATATCATTAGGGTCTTTCAGGCCCACTGATCTGGTTTGGTATGTTCTTGATGTGGCAATTGAATAGATCAAGGCTTTGATATCGCCGCCTTTTTTCTGAAAATCAAATGCCATCCAATCCAACAAGTCTTGGCTCCATGGTTGATTGTCCATCTGGTCTACTGGCTCAACCAAGCCCCTGCCCAACATTTGCTTCCAAATGCGGTTGACAATGGTGCGGTACAACCTTCCATTTTCAGGCTTGACCATGATCTCAGCCAATTGCGCCATTTTAACTTTTCTGGATTCCATGCTGTCGATCTTACCCAAATCTTTCCACAACATCTGCGGGCGGGTAAACTTTCCAGTGGGCTTGTCGCAACGGTTGATCTCCAGTGAACTGTCTGCAAAAATATTGGCAAATCCATAGGCATCGGTCAGCTTCCAATCGCTGATGAAGCTGTTGTGGCATGATGCACATTTTAGGTTCAATCCTAAAAATACCTGAGCTACATTCTGCGCCGCCTGCATCTCGGTACGCTGACTGGAGTTGATTTCTCCCCTCCACTTGATGCCTTCAATAAAGCCTTTGGACTCTTTTTCAGGGCTGACCAATTCTTTTACAAACTGAGGAAATTGTTTATTTGTTTTGATAGCAGTATACAACCAATTGGTGATGTTAAACCTTCCACCAGTGATGTATCCAGTACCGGTATAATCATTGCGCAACGCATCATTCCAGAAACTCAACCAATGGGCGGCATAGTCATCCTCCCGATCCAGCAATTGTCTTACCAATTGCTCTCGTTTGTCTGTTTTTTTATCAGACAAAAAGACTTCCATCTCCTTGGGGGTTGGCAGCAACCCGATCAAATCCAAATAAACCCTTCGGATAAAAGTCCGGTCATCGGTTTGACCGGGCCAGGATAGTTTCTTTGCCTTGAGGTAACTGTTGGTCCATTTGTCTATGGGATTTCCATATGCAGCAGCATCAAGAGGTAGAGCAGGATTTCTTGGCGCAAGGGGTGCATTCCTGAATGCTTTTTTGACCTGCTGGCTGTCTGGCCAGGCGGCACCGGTATTGATCCACTGGGCAATAACCCGAATTTCCTGTTCAGTAAGTTTTTTCCCCTTTGAGGGCATGATGTCTTCATGGCCTTCAGGCAGGCTGATCCGCTTGTACAACTCACTGGCATTGGCATTGCCAGGAACAACAACAGGACCACTCTCTCCTCCTTTCATGATCAGGTCTATGTGATCCAAGCGCAGGTCTCCCTTTACCTTTTGCGGGCCGTGGCAGTCATAGCAACTGTGGGCAAGGATGGTCCTTACCTGAAGTTGAAGGTCTGCCTGTTGTTCCAAGGAGGGTGTTTCACTGTTGGTAAATGACTGCTCATTTTCAAGAACCAATACTGAATCTGGTTCAAGCGCAGGTTCCTGTTCTTGAACCAGAGAAGTGGTCTTGCTCTTCAACAAGGTTTTGGTTGTTTTTTTTGATGCTTCGGTTGACCAGTAACTGCTTCCATGGGTCAATGAAGCCCCAAAATAAGTGGCCAGCAACAGCAGCAAAACATTGGCAAAAAGAAGGATTCTGAAACTTAGAATGGCCTGCTTTATTGGGTTTTGCAATAGACCAGCATGCTTGAACCAAGCAAAGCCAGTCAAACACAATACACCCATCGCCACCCACTGGTGCCTGAGCAACAACGAACTGGCATGGTCCCCTTCTGATGACAACATCAACCCGGAAACCGCCGAAAATATCCCTGCAATAAGGCCGATCAATAAACTCAACTGGATGGCCTGCCGATAAGCGGCATGCTTTTTAAACATGATCATTACTTCCAGAAAAGCAGCAAAAAGAATCACACCAATGGGTAAATGAACTGCAATCGGGTGCAGACGACCCAGCAACTTCCATACCAGGGATCCAGTTAAATCAAGCCCTGATCCTGAAATCTGTATGGTATTGACCACCGCAAAAATGCAAATCCAGGACAAAGACATGCCCACCCAGAAGAGGCGTTTATTGTACATGGAATGTTTCGGTGAATTGCTCATAATGTTTAACTCATGTACTTGTGTGGCAGTTAGGATTTACCAACAAGAGACCGTGCATAAACTTTGCCCGATATATTTTTTTTATTGAAGGGTTAGGCCTATTTTACGATAGTATAAAATCTTTAGCAATTTAAGCAAACTTACCATTGATTGTTTCAAAGAAGTTTGCTGATTTTGCAGAACTAAAACTGCCATCATGAAAAAAAATGTAGTGCTGATGTTAAGGCTATTGTTTATTGCCCTCCCCCTTGCGCTGGTTATATCTTTTTCAATACGCAACGAAGACATGTTTTTCAGCGCTGATGATCCCAAAGTTGCCAACCTGAAACTACCCCAGGGATTCAAAGCAGAAAGGCTCTATGGCCCTTCCGATCATGGTGAAGGCTCATGGGTTTCCATGACCTTTGACAACAAGGGCAGAATCATTGCATCTGATCAGTATGGATACCTGTATCGGTTGAAGGTACCCGCTATCGGGGATACCATCAACAAAACAACCATTGAAAAACTGGAAGTCCTGAAAGATCCAGCATTCATGACAGATACAACAACAGGAAAAGTATCCATGGGTTATGCGCATGGTCTCCTTTATGCTTTCAACAGTTTATACGTGATGATCAACCATCGCGGCAATGCCAAATTAAAAAAAACCAGTGGGCTATACCGCCTCCAGGATACCGATGGTGATGACCAGTTTGACAAAATAAGCTTGCTCAAATTGCTGGACGGTGAAGGCGAACATGGGCCACACAGCATTGTATTGGCACCAGACAAACAATCATTGTTTGTTGTTTCCGGCAACTTTACGAAAATTCCAAAACTGGACTCCTATCAAAATATCCCGGACGGAAAATTTGACAACCTGTTCCCATTGATCAAGGACCCCAATGGTCACGACAATACCGTTGAATCACATGGCGGATGGGTAGCCCAGGTGGATTCAACCGGTAGCAAATGGAACATGTATGCTTCAGGGTTTCGCAATCCTTTTGACCTTGCCTTTAATAATGCAGGGGAAATGTTTACCTACGACTCCGACATGGAGTGGGATTTTGGAACACCATGGTACCGTCCTACCCGAATTCTACATGTAACAAGTGGTGGTGAGTATGGATGGAGGCCCGGCACAAACAAATGGAATGCCAATTATCCCGACAACCTTCCTGCCGCTGTCAATGTTGGACAGGGATCTCCTACCAATTTTGTATCAGGAGCCAATGCAAAGTTCCCTGAAAAATACCGCAATGCCTTGTTCGCTTTCGACTGGAGTTTCGGCATCATCTATGCCATCTATCCTAAATCAGACGGTGCGTCATACACTGCAACAGGTGAAGAGTTCATCTCTGGCTCCCCACTTCCATTGACTGATGGCGTCGTAGGGCCAGACGGTGCAATGTATTTCCTTACAGGCGGCAGAAGGCTTGAGTCAGACATGTACCGTGTTTATTATGCTGGATCTGAGACTAAGAATACTGCAGTAGCCAAAGTAGAATTGAATGAGGCACAAAAAACACGCAAAAAATTGGAGGCATACCACGGAAAACCAACTGCAGGTGCCGTGAATGTGGCCTGGCCATATTTGAAGGACAAGGATCGTTTCATCCGCTATGCCGCACGCATTGCAGTAGAAGCACAACCGCTCACTGAATGGACCGACAAAACGATCAATGAAAAAGATCCTGTAATCCTGACCAATGCAGCCCTTGGTCTGGCTAGGCGCGGTGATGCAAAAGTCAAGAAACCATTGCTGGCATCTCTTACCAGTGTAAATATATCTTTGCTCACAGCATCCCAGCAACTGGATTTGATGCGTGCCATTGAACTGGTGTTTACCCGGATGGGAGCACCAGATGCAGCAGAAAAAGAGGCTGTAGCCAAATTACTGAATCCTATTTTCCCCGCTGCCACCAATGACCTCAACAAGGAACTCAGCAAGCTGCTGGTTTATGTAGATGCCCCCCAGGCAGTTGAAAAAACAATGGCCCTCTTGAGCGCTGCAAAAGATGATATGGGCGGTCAGAAAACAGTTTCTGAATCATCAGACCTGATCCTTCGCAACCCACAATATGGTATGGACATTGCAGGCATGCTGTCCAAAATGCCTCCGCTTACACAGACCTGGTATGCAAATGTGTTGAGCCAGGCCAAGAATGGATGGACGGATGATCTGAGAAACAAATATTTCCAGTGGTATTATACAGCCTTCGGTTACAAAGGAGGTGTTTGTTATGTTGGATTTATAGACAAGGCCCGTAAAAATGCACTGGAAAATCATCCAAAAGAAAGTTTTGCAAAATACAATAGGATCTCTGGTGATTCAATTGTAAGCCTTGCCAGAAAAGGCTTGGACATCGGCCCTGTCAGGCCAAAAGGTCCTGGTCGTGGCTGGAAATTGCCTGATGCATTGGCCATTGTAGATAGTGCCAATGGAACGAGAAATTTTGAGCAAGGAAAGGCCATGTTTGCCGCCTCTCTTTGTCGCACCTGTCATCAGGTAAGGGGCGAAGGGGGTGTTGCCGGACCAGACCTTACCCAGTTGGGGAACCGCTTCTCCAACAAGGACATGCTTGAAGCCATCATCTCCCCCAGCAAGACCATCTCTGACCAATATGGCTCAATGGTTTTCTACCTGAAAACCGGAGGCTCGCTCATGGGAAGACTGATTCGCCAAGACAAAGACAAATATTATATTTCACAAAATCCTTTTGATACACAAACCATCAAGGAAGTGTTGAAGAAGAATGTGGTAAAAACCCGTGTATCTGAGGTTTCTCCCATGCTACCGGGCATGATCAACGGACTTAACCCAGATGAGCTCAAGGACCTGATGGCCTATTTGAAAGCTGGAGGAAATCCAATGCATCCAGTTTACGCTTCATCAAAATAAGCAGAACGATGCACCAGCAGCAAATGTGGAGTGATAAGGTTGGAAATGTATCCCAGGTGGGTGGTATTGAAACTGCAGTGCATGACAATGGCATCACCAGGGGAATGCGCTTTGCCTGGATCAATACTGGATCCGGATTTCGTTTCAAGGTTTTGATCGACAGAGCAATGGACATTGCCGATGCGTCATACAACCAATACAACCTGGCTTGGCTGAACCACGCCGGTTTCACACCACCACAACCCTTGTCTGACAAGGGTTTGGACTGGCTCAGAACCTTCGGTGGTGGCCTGGTGAACACCTGTGGCCTATCCCATGTGGGCGGGCCAGAAAAAGATGCATTTGGTGAAAGAGGCGTTCACGGCAATATCAGCAATATCCCGGCAGAAATTGTCTCCATCGTTCAGCCAGATCCCGAAAATGGAAACATGAACATGAGCATCACTGGCATCATCAGGGAATCAAGGATTTTCGGCCCTGCACTCGAGCTAAGAAGAACCATTTCTGCCACGCTTGGAGTACCCAGATTCCATATCCACGATGAGATTTCCAACAGGGGCAATACCCCTGCGCCACACATGATTTTATATCATTGTAATTTCGGCTGGCCCCTTGCAGACAAGGGTAGCCAGCTGATCTGGAAAGGAAAAATGACTACCCGTGATGGAAATGATTTCCCCAATGGAGAAGCCTTCAAAACCTGCCCTGATATCCTGACCAACCACAGTGGCAATGGTGAGGAGGTGGCCATTGTTGACATTGAAGCCTCTGAAAATGGACAATGCATTTGTGGCATCCACAATCCAGCGTTGGAATTGGCAGTAGCCATCCAATTCAACAAACAAGAATTACCTTGGATGACCAA
>JAIPBY010000117.1 GCA_021738605.1 Chitinophagaceae bacterium
TGATAACATTTGACATTCGGAATGCCAGAAAAATGTTCCAATTGATTGAAGTAATTGCAGGACAGGTTCCATTCAAGCCGAACATAAAAGAACTTGCAGAAAAAACACAGATTCATCGCAATTCAATGAACGCATATTTGCATTATTTGGAAAAAGCCAAGATCATTTCCTTACTTTACCCTGCTGGAAAAAGTACGGCAGTGCTACAAAAGCCAGAGAAAATTTACCTTCAAAACACAAGTCTGTTGTATGCCTTGGTAAATGAAAATGTTGAATCAGGAAATGTCAGGGAAACATTTTTTCATTCTATGCTATCCGTCAACCATAAAATAAATGCACCTCTTCAGGGTGATTTTTTAATTGATAATAAATTCACATTTGAAGTGGGTGGTAAGACAAAGAAGAAAGTTCAAATAGAAAATATTAAAAATGCATGGGTGGTAAAAGATGGCATAGAGATTGCCAGTACAAACGTTTTGCCAATTTGGACAATAGGATTGCTGTATTGAAAAAGAGCATTTTCAACAGCCATCCATGAGTTTTTGCAGCAATGGGTTCTACATAGAATGGAATTATACTTAAAGAACTTATTTGATCAACCAACTATCGGTTTGTGCCCGAAGCCATCCACCTCGCTGCATTCGACAAAATCTGAATGACTTTTTCTTCTTTAAAAACGGGAAATGTTTCATGTCCTGGCCTGAAGTAAAAAACCTTTCCTTTCCCAAGGTTCCAGAGCATCCCCGACCTGAACCATTCTCCTTTTTCCCAGGTTTCTTCAAACAGAATTTGATCTGGTTCGGGCACATGAAAAGGTTCGTCATACATTTCAGTCTGCGGTATCTTGAAGTTCTTTGGCAATCCCTTCATGATGGGATGGTTGGGCATCAAAACATTTACAGCACTCGGTTTTCCATCGTTTCGAACAGAAGGGAAACAACAAATGGGAAGATGAACAGTAGCTGTCTTGTGTCCGTCTGGAAACTTCCGCTCAATCACATATGGCGTGATGCGTGTATCGTATTTTGGGATGGTATACTGTTTTGTTGGAGATATAAATTTGAGATCTTCCTCCTTAAAGGTTCCATCTGCCAATATCTTGATCTTGGTGATTTCATTCATCGCCTGAACAAAGGGTGTTGCCCAATGCGCTGAATGCAAAGCTATGAACGACAATTTTCCGGCCTTGATTCTTTCAACAATATCCTTTCCTTTTTCAGTTGATATTTCTGCTTGCTTTACATGACCCCACCAGATCAACACGTCCGTTTCGTTGAGTAGGCGTTCTGAAATTCCTTGCTCAACCTCATTCAATCCTGAAGACACAACTATAAACGCCGGATTCTTTTTCAACTGATCTGCTATACAGTTTCCCAGAAAGTTGTCATAGGCCTCCTTTTCAGCATCGGATCTTTCATCCCAGATTAGGATGCGGATTTTTTTTGAACCAGCTGTCATTGCGTTCATGGCTGAAGGCATGAGCAATGCTGAAGCAGCTGCAATGGATGTGGTTTTTAAAAATGAGCGTCTTTTATTTTCCATGGTTTACTTTTGAAAGTCATCAAAATCCTGTATCACCCATCAGTCCTCTAGCGCTGATTTAATCCTTATAAAGTTACGCGTTTGCCATCTCTCAATTATCTCTATTTTTGGTTATAACAAGCGCTTTTCTGATGAATACAATCAAATACTATTTTTCTGTCGCTTTGCTCATTTGCATTGCACTGCTCGGTTGCATTAGATCGGGCTTGCATAAATCATATACAGACTGGAGGGTTACTGGCGGCGGCAGGGAAAACCTGCATTACTCCTCCATCAAACAAATTGATACCAGCAACATACAAAACCTGGAAATAGCCTGGATCTATCATACTGAAAACAAGGACCAGAAGCGCTTTGGTGCCATGGAATGCAATCCCATCATCATCGATTCGGTGATGTTTGGCGTATCTCCCAAACTGAAACTCTTTGCCATCAATGCCCGCACGGGAAAGGAAATATGGACCTTCAACCCTGCAGATTCCGTAGCCAACAAAACCTGGCACCGCAACAGCGTTAACATGAACCGGGGTGTGGCCTATTGGGCTGAGGGTGAAGACAGGCGGATCATTTATACCGTTGGTCCGGTGGCCATGGAAGTGAATGCAACCACAGGTAAATTGATCAGCAGTTTTGGAAACAATGGCGGCATCAACCTTGCCGCTGGGCTTGGCCGGGATTCCACCAAAGTCTTTGTTGCACCGACCTCTCCGGTGATGGTGTACAAAAACCTGTTTTTCCTGAGTGGATTGGTGGGTGAAGAAACCCCTGGTCATATCCGCGCTTTTGATGTGAAAACGGGACAGCAAAAATGGATTTTTCATACCATCCCTTATCCCGGCGAAGCCGGTCATGAAACCTGGGAAGACAGCACGGCTTATAAATACATGGGCTCCACCAACAGCTGGGCCGGCTTTAGCCTGGACGAGAAAAGAGGAATTCTTTTTGCGCCCACCGGCAATCCTTCCAACGATTTTTATGGCGGCGGCAGGCTGGGGATGGGGCTCTATGGCAATTGCCTGCTGGCCATTAATGCTGAAACCGGAAAACTGATCTGGCATTTCCAGACAGTGCACCACGATGTCTGGGATATGGACCTTCCGGCACCTCCTGCCCTGATCACGGTAAAGCACAATGGTAAAATGGTTGATGCAGTGGCACAAACAACCAAAACCGGATTTGTATTCCTGTTTGATCGTGAAACGGGTAAACCGCTTTTTCCGGTGGATGAAGTGCCGGTGGATTATATGAGCCCATTGAAAAACGAAAAGCTTTGGCCTACCCAGCCCATGCCCCGCTTGCCCAAACCAATTGTAAGACAGGCTTTCAACCATTCCGATTTGAACAAGCTGGTCAGCGACTCCAGCTACAGCAACATCGAGAAAAGATTCAAAAGCTATCGTTCAGGAAAAATGTTCAATCCTCCATCAACAGAGGGAACTATTATTTTGCCGGGATATGATGGCGGTGCAGAATGGGGCGGACCCGCATTTGACCCTGCAACAAAACTGCTTTATGTCAACGCCAATGAAATGAGCTGGGTCTTGAACATGGTTGAAAACAAGCCTGATCCCAAAAAAGTGAAAACAAACCTTGAAGCAGGCGCAACACTCTATACCCAGCATTGCATGGGTTGCCATGGCCCTGAAAGGCTTGGTGGTGGTGATTATCCTTCGATTATTGGTGTGGAAAAAAAATACACAGCGCAATCATTCATCCAGCTGATTACAACGGGAAGAAGAATGATGCCCGGTAACAACAGCCTGAGCAACGAAGAAAAAAATGCTATTGCTGCATTTGTCCTTGACCTGAAAGAGGAGCAGCAAAAACCTTTCGCCGGAGCTGCAGCAAAAAATGCAGCACCGCCAAAACAAGGCTATGGATTTACAGGATACAACAAATTTTTAACCCCCGAAGGTTTCCCTGCCATCCAGCCACCATGGGGTTCACTGACCGCCATCAACATGAATACCGGCCAGCATGAATGGAAAATACCGCTGGGAGAATTTGAATCTTTGAAGGCGAAAGGTATTCCGGCAACCGGCCGCGAAAACTATGGCGGACCCGTGGTTACAGCTGGTGGTCTTGTTTTTATTGGCGCTTCTGCTGACGGAAAATTCAGGGCCATCAACAAGCGAACAGGAAAAATCCTGCTTGAACTGGACCTTCCTGCTCCGGGCGTAGCCACCCCTTCCGTTTATGCCGTGAATGGAAAACAATTTATCGTCATCGCCTGCGGCGGTTCAAAATGGGAAGGTAAATCCAGCGATGCCTATGTGGCATTTGCGTTGAAGGATGAATAAAAAGGATGATTTTTTCATTCCTGAGGTCCCCCCAATTTTAGCTTCCCAACCAAGATTATCCGATGTGCGGAGATTATTTCTTTTATTCGCCGCATTTTTGCGGAGATTATTTCCTTTATTCGCCGCATTTTTGCGGAGAATATTACATATATTCACCGCAGAAACGAGCTAAACCTTGGCAAAATATATTTACCAACACGATAACTGGACTGATTTTACTTGGAATGAAACCGAGGTGAACATCCTTTTCGGTGAGGTCCGCAACCTGCAAGGGAAAATATCGGGTCAGATGACTGCGCTTGGATTTTCTTCAAAGGAGGAAGCTGCACTCAATACACTTACGCTTGATGTTGTTAAATCATCAGAAATTGAAGGCGAACAGCTCAACTATGATCAAGTCCGCTCATCCATTGCAAGGCGTTTGGGAATAAACAATCCGGGGCTTATCCCTTCCAACAGTAATATTGAAGGTGTTGTTGACATGACGCTCGATGCCACGCAGAATTATGCAGATCCACTAACAAATGAACGCTTGTTCGGATGGCATGCAGCGCTTTTCCCTACAGGATACAGCGGCCTTTATCAAATAGAAGTAGGGCGCTACCGCACGGGAGAAATGCAAATTGTTTCAGGTGCCATGGGAAAAGAAAAAATTCATTACGAAGCGGTGAGTGTTCAGGGCCTGCAAACAGAAATGAATAAATTTCTTTCATGGATCAACAACAACAATTTGTTGGATCCTGTTTTAAAAGCAGCCATCGCCCATTTTTGGTTTATCATCATTCATCCTTTTGACGATGGAAATGGAAGGATTGCAAGGGCAATTGCAGACATGTTGCTTGCGCGGGCTGAGAAAAGCACCGAACGATTTTACAGCATGTCCAGCCAAATTCTTTTTGAAAGAAAACAATATTATGAAGTATTGCAAAAAGTTCAACACAGCGATGGTGACATCACTGATTGGCTGGTTTGGTTTTTAAATTGTCTGCAAAAATCTCTTTTACAAACAACTGTAACGGTAAAAAAGATATTGTTAAAAGCTTCCTTCTGGAATGCTCACGAAACAACTGATCTTAACCAGCGCCAGCATCTTATGTTGAATAAACTCTTGGATGGTTTTGAGGGTAAATTGAAAACTTCAAAATGGGCTAAAATTACCAAATGCTCACCTGATACGGCTTTGCGGGACATCAGGGATTTGATTCAAAAAGGAATTCTGCAACAGGAAAAAGAAGGTGGAAGAAGCACCAACTATGAAAGGGTTCAAGTAAAACAATAACCCGCCAGTTTAACTATAACATTTCCCTAAACCTTTTCCCGCCTGCAAGTAGGTAACTTGAATATTGCAAAATAGCAACCGATTCAAAACACCATAACCAATTACATGCGGATTTTATTAATGATCTCACTGGTTTTTTATTTCTTTAATGCAGCCGCTCAATCCATCCCTGCCAATACCGGCAGCAAGTTCAAGGCTTCAGAAGTCAAAATATTTTTGGATCACCACAACAAAGTCCGCGCTCAAGTGGGCGTGGGAAAACTAACCTGGAGCAGTTCGCTTTCAAACTATGCACAGTCCTGGGCCAATGAATTAGCTGACAAAAAATGCAAGATGAAGCACAGCGAATGCAGGGATGAAACCGGAAGAGTCCTGGGTGAAAACATTTTCTGGGGAAGCTCATCAGAATTTTATGGAACCCTTGATGCCTCCAAATCCTGGTACAGGGAGAAAGCAGATTACAATGGAAAACCAATCGGGGAGAACCGGGGGAAAATGGTTGGTCACTACACCCAAATGGTTTGGCGGTATACGCGTGAAGTGGGAGCAGGGGTTGCCTATTGCCCCGGTGGCGGAATCATTGTGGTGGCCAGCTACCATCCCGCAGGAAATATTGTTGGATCGGTTCCGTATTGAAAAAACTCATCATTAGAGCATCACGCTCAGCATCAACATCATGTCTTGTAATGATATGGCCATGATCTGGCTTCCCATTGAAAACTGATCTGCCCCAGCATATACGACGAATTTCTTTTCTGCTTTGATATCATCAGCGCCAATATGAAATCCTTTGGATACTGTTGGATTGGAACTCCTTTTGATCTCAATGGCCCAAAGCTGCTGGTGGGTAATTTCTATCACAAGGTCAATTTCTGCGCCTTGTGCAGTCCTGTAAAAATAAAAGTTGAAATGAGAAGGTGATACTGCTATAAGGTTTTCAATCACAAAGCCTTCCCAACTGCCTCCCACTACCGGATGGCCCAATAAGGAATTGATATCACCGATGTTCAACAAGGCATGGGCAATACCACTGTCCCTAACATAGACCTTGGGCATTTTCACCAGCCGCTTTCCAGCGTTGAAGGCATAAGGCTTCAAACGCCGGACCAGCAATAGATCAACCATCAGGTCGAGATAACGGTTTGCCGTTGACACAGACACATCGATTCCCCTTGCCAAGGCAGACATGTTGATGATTGAACCTTGCTGATGCGCCAACATGGTCCAGAGCCGGCCCAATGTTTCTGCAGGAATGCGTGGGCCTATTTGTTGGATATCCCTTTCAAGATAAGTGCGTATGAAATTTGTCCTCCAGGCCAAGCTATATCTTTCATTTTTTGCAAGCAGGCTGTCAGGAAATCCTCCGCGCAACCAAAGATCGTTAAGCCCTGTTGAACCGCTTGGATTCAATTCCAATAGATTGAGCGGGTGCAACTCAAGGTAAGCAATCCTTCCTGCCAGCGATTCCCCGGATTGCCTCAACAAATCCATTGAAGCGGATCCGAGGAAAAGGAAGAGACCATTCCTTCTGCCCTGCCTACGTTGTTCGTCAATGATTCCCCGAATGGTTGAAAAGATTTCGGGTACCCGCTGGATTTCATCCAAAATCAGCAATTTATCCTGGTTTTCATGGTAAAAGGAGGGAAAATCAACCATTTTTGCCTTATCCAGGTTATTTTCCAGATCCAAATACAATACCTTTTCTTTTGGCATAAAGCTAAGAGCAAGGGTAGTTTTGCCCACCTGGCGGGGGCCCAACAATGCAACAGCGGCATTATTGGAAAGTGCTTCCTGTAAAACAGGTTCCAGTCGTCTATAAATCATCCATGCAAATTTACCACTATTTGTTAAATTTACATGGTTAATCTGAAAAAGATTCTACCCAAATCTTCCTGAAATACAAGTTCATTACTTCAAATTTTTATTGTGAAATAAAATTTCACCCATTTGAATGATATTGCAGCAATACAAGTAGAAACCGATGAAAATACTGATTACTGCAGACTGGCACCTGGGAAAGAAACTGCATATGGAGGACTTCAGCCAGGACATGGCCCTTTTCCTGGACTGGCTGCTCAAGTACATCGGGGAAAATGAAATTGATCACCTACTGGTGGCGGGGGACATCTTTGACCAGAACAATCCATCCAATGAGGCCACAAAACAATACTATGATTTTCTTGTGCAGCTGCCTGCGAAGGGTTGTAAGGCGATTGTCACCTCCGGCAACCACGATTCCCCCTCATACCTTGATACGCCTTCATCCCTTTTGCATTCGCTTGGGACAACGGTGGTGGGCCGGTTTCCAGGGATGGATCAGGTGGAAAAAATTCTGATCCCAATTGCCAACCGTTCAGGCAAGACCGAAGCCATTGTTGCCGCCATACCCTTCCTACAGGACCGTTTCATCCGCCAGGTGGGCGAAAGCGAGGGCATCAAGGAAATCGACATCAAAATCAAGGAGGGCATGCGCAAGGTTTTCAAAGGCATCGGCGATGAAATGAAAAAACGCTTCCCTGACCAATTGCATATCGGCATGGCGCACCTCCACGCCCAAGGCACAAAAGCCAGCGAAGCGGAAAGGGAGATCCAGATCGGCAACGAATTGGGTATTCCGTCCGATGCACTGGACCAGTTCAATTACCTGGGATTGGGGCATATCCATACCGGGCAACCTGTGCTCGAAGGGAAGATCCATTATGCCAGCAGCCCGATTTCACTGGGCTTTTCAGAAAACGTTTACAAGCACAAGATCATCCAACTGGATATAGATGGAAACAGTTTCAAACAGACTTTCATCCCCGTACCAAGGTTCA
>JAIPBY010000118.1 GCA_021738605.1 Chitinophagaceae bacterium
GTTTTGAAACTAGCAAACTGCCTGTTGACCAATAAACTACTGAAACACTGCCAATGACGATAAAATAAATATTTTTTTTCAGGACAAGGCCAATTTCTCTTAGGGCCAGGGATCCTTTCCAATAATGGGCGATATCGATATTGTCAGATAATCCAAATCTAAAGAACAAGTAAAGTGTAAAACCGCGAAATATGACAAGCATAACAATTACGAAAAATATGCTGATATCAAGATAAACAACAAAAGCCGCTAACACAAGTTTAATAATCGCCTCCACCGAGGTAAGCACGAATGATCTTTTCTGTTCATACCTTGATATGTTGATTGTTTTAAAAACATAAATGATATTGTCAAAGATGATATTGATACCCAACAAAAGTGAAATATTCCTGACCAAATCTGAACTGTACAATGTAAATGAAAGCAAAACATTGACAAGGTAGAAGACAGTACCTGCCAGCAATTGAATCTTGAAAAACCTTGAAATGATTTCTCCTTCAAAATCATATTGTTTGATTTCTCTTATAAACCATTGCGAGAGGCCAAGAGATGAGAACGACAAGATCATTCCGTACAGTGTATTGGCAATGATATAGCTGGAAAAATCAGACGAACTGTATCTACGGGCTATGACAATAAAAAATAAACTGAAAATAATGCTCTGAAAAACACTGGACAGAATAGCCCAAAATGAATTCCCAACGAGTTTACCCTTGAACAAAAGAAATAGTTTAGACAATTTTTGGTTTCTTACTGTGGTCATAATTATCTGATGAAGAAGCAATAAGTATGCAAACAATAGATACAATCAACAATTTGATCCTGATATCTCCCAAAGAATAAACAGTATAAAAACCAATAATCCAAGTAAATAAGGAGGATACCAAAATTACCAAGCTTAGGTCTTTTGTCTTAAAGTACATGGCGATTCCGCCATAGATGGGTTTGATAATAAATAACATTGCGGCAAGAAATCCTATCAGACCAAATTCAGTGAGTAGTTTAAGATAGCCACTTTCTGGATGATCGTATAATGTAATCTCATTGTCGCTGATCCAATACTGGTCTGGATTATGCAACGAAACATAATTGGCATAATTGCCGAGGCCGATGCCAAAAAAAGGATGGTCTTGAAATATGGCAAAAGCATCCTGCCATATTGCATAGCGAAATGCATAAGCATCAGCTAAATCATCTCTTTTGAATATAGGAATGGCGTCAGAAAAATTGTAAATGAAAATCGAAACAAGTATCGCAACAGAAATAATGGCCGCCCGGTATTGTGCATTACCCAAAAAAATGACAATCAATAATCCAAGCAACCAACCTCCCAAACCTGCGCGCCCCCCTGTAAAAAGAAGGGCAATCATTGATAAAGCACAAAGCAGTAATCCAAGCTGAGACATCTTTCCATTCATTTTGCCTGGAAGCAACAACATCAGTAGGCTAGAAGCCGATAGATATTGAGCATATTTTTGAGGGTCTTGGAAGAAACTTGGATACCTGATTGCTATCCCGCCTGCTACATTTATATTTTGAGATTTCGCAAATGAGAAAGAAGGGCCAATTATGAATTGAAAAGCCAAAAAAACAAATGAAAAGATCAGCGTGATTTTCATACAATGGAGAATGGATGTTCTAAATCCCAAATCATGTTGAACTTCATCAATCAATACCTTGGCGAAAAAGAAAACTGCCAAAAGCTGAACGAAATCAGTGATGGTGTCTTTGGATAAATCAGGTGATAAGAAAAGACCAACTGCTATTGACAGTAATAAAAAAAGAAACATATGAAAATAAGAAAAAACACCGGTACGTGTTGTCGATTTGCGTTGATGAAAAAAAACCAGAAAAATAAATGTTATGAATACAAACAAGGTAGTAGAAATAAAACTTGGCAATAAATCAATACCCAAAAAAGGATAAGCGATAAATACAAATTTAATATACGACCTATTGTTATCTTCCTTTATGAACAACATGGCATAAAGGAAAAGCATGAGAACTGCCACGGCCAAAAACATGATGATTGTAGAAGTCATGTACTATGCATTATTTTTCCTGAACCAGACGCCACTCATTCTGCAAATGTTTTCGGCAAAAGAAACATCCTTCAACACTTCAAATCTGGGCAGCATATATTTTTCCTTGATATTTTCTGCTGTCAAATAAGAAGGTTTGGTTGTAAAGGCCAAATGATATCCTGCGCGCTCAACCATATTTACTTCCCTTTCGCTGAAATCTCCATTGGGGTAGGCAAAACCATTGATCTTATGCTGAAGTATGTCCTCTAACTGTTTTTTGGAATGGCTTATCTCCATATAAACCTCTTCATCTGTGCACCTGGGTAAAATTGGATGCGTAACTGTATGGCTTCCAATCACAACCCTTCCGGTCTTTTCTATTTCCTGGAGTTCATCGACCGTCATTGCTTCACGCCCCACACAGAACCTGTCTTTTAACTTTGCAAGCATTTCCAATCTCGACTTATTTTCCATCAATTTTACCTGTTCTGGGTTTATGCTCATGTACCCTGACTTATTTGCAAGTTTTACATAAGACCACCAATATCCATTTCCAACCAAAACGGGTTCAGTGGTGACAAAAATTGTCACCGGAATATTTTGTTGATGTGCCAGCTCTACAATGTTTGTTTTGTTTGTCTTCCATCCATCATCAACGGTTAGCAATACTGCACCTTTAGGAAAAGGGATGTTCCCCAGCGCAATTTCATGCAATGTTTTCAAGTCAATAAAAAATATTCCTTGCTGATTGAGCCATTTCATGCATTTGCCGAACAATGGCTTGGAAGGATCATGAAAATAGATGGATAGGATATATTGCCCATTTTTCAGGCGGGCAACGGCTTTTTGGACATCCCCACGCATCAACAAATAGTTGGCATACAGATAGGTCAATATATTACGGGCTGTCATCTTCATGATCTAACAATCAAATGGTAAATTGAAATCAGTTGAGAACTGGTACACTTTTGCTCCTCGATGCATAGTCTATTTCTTGACTAAACCCATGGTGTAATACTTCGATATTTGTAGCACTGACTTCCGCCATCATTTTGTACCCCAAGGTCGGCAAGGACAAAACAAGCATATTGTTCTTGATTGCCGCTACAGTTCCCTCCAGATTGCTGAATGGCCCTTTAATGATCCTGACCATCTCATTCATGCGTACGGGCTGCTTCTCAATAGTAACATTTGAATATTCATTGAGAAAATACCTGATTTGTTCAATTTCCTCATTTCTGATGATGGCAGGCTTGCCCAACCAATAAACAACATTTACAATATTGTTGGTGAGCTGTTTAATGGAATTCAATTCCTCTTCACAAGCATGAACGAAGACATAAGAGTTGAACAACGGTGCTGTAACCATTTTTTTTCTGTCAGACCACTGCCTATAAACCCTGTTGAGTGGACAATAATTCTCAACATTTCTTTTTGAAAGAAAATCGGCAACTTTCTTTTCACATCGTGACTTGGTGTAAAGTACGTACCAGTTGTTTTTCATACCAATGAGATTAAGGGTTTCAAAAAAATATTGTTGATGCTTTGAAGCCAAGGTTAACAATACGGCTTCGCCGTGTTCACCCACATTGAACATTTAGCTTAACCAGTTAACATTTGACTTTACGCTTGGCTTTACACTTAATTATCTGCCTATTGACTTATCCCTTCCGTAACCATACTTGTATCCGTAGCCGTAGCCATTATCCGTACCTGCAAATCCCCTGGCTTTTACACCATTGAATACGATGACAGGGTTGACCAATGGATGAATGGCATTGTTTGTTTCAAATCGCTTCAAGAGTGATTTTGGCGTAAAACCATGCCTCACTGCATAGATGGTAGCAGCACAAAGATTGGTAAGGTAATGTGCATCAGTAACAAGTGCAACAGGTGGAGAATCTATGACAACCAGATCATATTGGCTTTCTAAAAATGTGAACATTTCCGAGGTACGCTGATTTTCGAGAATTCCAGAGGGCTCATCATGGATAGATCCGGAAGGCAAAAAATAAAGATTCTCATACCCGGGAACATGCTTTACAAGTTGTTCAATCGATACTTCTCCCATTAATACATCTGTCACTCCCTTGTGATTGTAGCTGTCAAAAATTTTTCCGAGTGAGGAATTGTGCAGGTCAAAATCAACCAGTAAAACCTTTTTACCGGTGAGCGAAAAACTGATGGCCAGGTTCGTAGCAATATAGCTCTTGCCTTCACCACTAATGCTGGAAGTAATGAGCAGGTTTTTATTCCCTCCATTTTTCATAATATCCTGCAAGGCATAACGCAATCTTCTGAACTCCTCTGCAGCCAAACTTCGCTTACCTGTTTCAATAGCCAATGGCTTTGATTTCTTGTGATACTCAATTTCACCAATGATTGGGATATTGACCATGGATTCAATTTCTGCCCTGTACAAAATAGTTGAGGAAAGCGTTTCCTTGACACCAATCAATGTTACTGGTATACCAAAGACTGCACAGAATGCCATTCCAAACACAATCATTAAATTAGGGCTGACTGGGTTATTCAACGCCTGAGCATGGTTGATGATGCGGCTCTCAGAGATATTTGAAACGAAAGAAAGTTCGCTCTCTTCCCGTTTTTGTAACAAAAATGAATAAATACCACTTTTGATGTTCTGCTCCCTGCTGATTTCAAGCAGTGCCCTTTCCTTCACAGGAATATCATGCAACAAATTATTATAGTTTGTATTGGTAGCAAAGAGATTGTTTTTTGTAGCCTCCAGATTTCTGCGCTGGTCCTTGATATTGTTATTGATGTTTTCTTTTATTTTTGAAATCTGATCAGATATTGAAACCAGCATGGGGTTGTTTTCTGCTACTGTTTTTTTCAACTTTTCCCTGTCCAATTCTGCAGCATTCAAACTGCCAATCATCTGTGTTAAAATGGGGTCTACATTGCCGAGCAAAACAGTATGATTTTCAGATAAATTGGTATTGGCTTCTAACTGGCCTTGAAGATCAGTCATCACGGAAAGTTGCACATTGATTTCATTGAGCTTTTGATCATTAGCGCTGACATTTTGCAGGAATATTTGGCCCTGCGTACTGATGTCAAAGGCTCCTGACTGGGCCTTGTATTGCTGAATTTGTTGTTCGATAGCATTGAGCTGGGCACCTACCACATTCAAGCGTTCTTCAATAAACGCAAGGGTACTTTTTGCCAGGATATTTTTCTCATTGATAGCAGCATTGTTATAAGACAGAATGACCTGATCCAGAATATCCTGGGCAAGCTGTGGCGTGAAATCATTGTATTTTAATTCTATAACACTGGAAAGCTTGTTCGCAGAGGAAACCTTAAGGTTATCCAGAATATTTTTTGTTTTGAAAGGAATGCCGATAAGCTGAAAAAAATATTTCTTGCTGGGGTCCATCAGCTTCGAAGGTTCAGTTATATTGAAGCGCAAAATCCCATAATCGGTAGTCAACCAAGAACCCTGAAGTCCTGCTTTTTTACCATTGATGATGATCGTTTGTTTGTCGTGGGCATCCAGCTGCAGGTATAATTTTCCATCGCTGCTTTTCAATTGTTGAGGCTCCAGTGACTCTATTGTCAAAGGGCTATTCTCATACAAATATTGGTCAAGAAAACCCTCTTCCAGGTAAACAGGGGCATAGAGTCTAAAGTTTTTTACCACCGTTTCAATAACCGGTCTGGATTTTAACACCTCGATTTCATTCTCAATAATTTTTTTTGACCCCATCAGGTTCAGAGACTCCATTATCCTCGAATCATCATTGCCTTTTTTTTCATCCTTGATAATCAATGATGCAGTAGACTGGTATTTTTTGGGTGTAATCTTAACATAGGCAAATGCAGCACCCAATGACAATATGGCCAATAGCAGAAACATCGGCCAATATGGAATATATTTCGCCAGCAATTGGCTGAACAAGGTTTCATTGTTTGTGTGCATGTTATCGTTAAGCATGTTCATCTGATTAAAATATTCTATCAAGTACAATAACTACTACTGACAGTCCGGAAAGCAAAGCAGGCAACAGTTGTCTTCCCCGGCTGACACTGGCGAGCTTGTTCTTATTGGGCTCAACATATACGATATCATTGGGCTTGAGGTAGTAATAGGAGGAATTCAAAAAATCAGCCGTATTGAGGTTTATCCGCTTGACCACTTTCTTGCCATTGCTTTCCCTGATGACCAATACATTGTCTTTCTTACCGTAAACCGTGATATCCCCTGCCTGACCAAGTGCAGTCAGCAATGAGATTTTTTCATTGGGAACGGAAATAACCATCGGGCGACCCACTTCGCCAATGACAGTAACCTCAAAATTCAAATGTCGAATACTTACAATAGGATCAACAAGGAGTTTCTTTTCAACAATTGTATTGGTTATTTTATCTTTCAACTCCTTCTTGGTTAATCCTGCTGAGTGAATATTTCCGAGGATTGGCAATTGAATGAACCCTTCTGCGTTTACAAGATATCCGCTTGGCTGTACAACATTGCCATTTGATGTATTGATGTTAGTTGATTGGCCATTGGTAGTATTGAAAATTGCAGAAGCTTCCGGATTCAAACTGCTGATTGAGATACTCAAGATATCATTGGCCTGGATGGCAGTTTCTGCTCCCGAAAGACTGGCGTATTCCGTTTCCCTGGCATTGTTGAAATATCCTATATTTTTTGTACTCACGCAAGATCCTATCATAACCATAAGTATTGCGAGAGAAATTGTTTTGGCCATGGCTGTTGTTTTGTCTTGGCTCAAAAATATAGGTACTGATAGGCAATCAACATGACCTCTGTATTCACCTAGAATGATGAAAATCAGTATTTTAAAAAAACCCTTGTCAATAAAGGATTTCAAGCGATTATTTATTCAATGCATGTACAGTGAAAAATATCTAAATGCATGAACAAGGCGCCCATTATTTACGGGAAAGTATTTCAAGGAACTCCTTGGTAAATTATTCTTGAATAATCTTGACCGTTTTCGTTCCTTTTGACTGCTTGATTCTGTAGGTAAACGTCAGGTTGATCTGCCTTGGGTTAAATCGGCCATACCCATCAAAGTAAAAATTCTCTCCTTGAAATACAGTTCTCACTTTTCTTGAATTAAAAACATCGAGCACATTGAAATTCAAAGTGCCCCTTTCTTTGAATACATCTTTGCTCAAAGAAAAATCGGCATAGTACATAGACTTTCTTCTGCCCTGCACTGTTTTTTGTGGTGCCTCATAATTCATTCTCAACTGCAGGTCAAGGCCTTTCTTTAGGCTAAACCTTGATGTTTGTCTGGCAAACCAGCTGTAGGTATTGGTTTTATAATCGGGTAAGATGTTGCTGCCATCGATATTGGCATGAAAAAAATTGAAATTAAAATCAAGCTTCCACCATTTATAGGGAGTATACCCACTGGTAAACTCCAGGCCAAATGCCGTTTCTGACAATAAGTTTTCTGGCTTGGTAATGGCATTCCCCAGACCATCTACCGTTCTGATCCTTTCAATCCTTCCTTTGGTGCTTCTGTAGTACACTGATGATGTAAAAGCGCCTTTATCAAAAGTCTTGATATGACCAATCTCATATGCATTGCTGAACTCGGGATCGAGGTCTGGATTGCCGCCAGAAAAATTTCTGCTGTCAGAGAAAGTGGCATAGGGGCTTAGGTCGTTATAGAATGGCCTTCTCACCCTTCTGCTATAGCTGAGCTGAA
>JAIPBY010000119.1 GCA_021738605.1 Chitinophagaceae bacterium
GGAATTTCAGGAAACCCAGTTGTAGTTCTGGCGGATATAATTTAAACACCTCTTCAAAGCTGAACTTGATGTCGTTCCAGTAATCCAGCGGCAAGCCCACAATCAGGTCCAGGTGCATCTCCACATGGTCTTGCAGCTCAAGGATAACGCCTTTGGTCTTGTCAAAATTTTGCTTCCTGCTTACTTCAAGGTTGGCTTTCTGGTTGACGGTCTGGATGCCAATTTCAAAACGGAACATCCCCCTTGGAACCTTCTCCTTGATGAACTGCATGATGGCAGGGTGAAGAATATCTGCGGTGATCTCAAATTGGAAAACATTGTCTGGACGGGCATTGTCGAGGATGAACTGGAAAATGTCCAGGGTAAAATCTTTCTTTACATTGAAGGTCCGGTCCAGGAACTTGATCACCCGCCCATGGGTCATCAGGTAAAGCAGGTTGCTCTTGATGTGCTCGGTGGGCAGGTAGCGAACGCCATTGTCCAGGCTGGCCAGGCAGAATTCGCATTTGTAAGGACAACCCCTTGAGGTCTCGATGTAAAGAACCCGGTTACGAAGGGTTTCGGGGTCGTCGTTTTGGTAGGGGTTGGTATTGGCGTATTGCTCTAGCGGAAAATTGATTCCTTGTTGCTGATAGATCAGGTCATTGTTTTGTTTGGATACGATATTGTTGATGGACCCAACCTGAGGATATTGTTGCAGGAATGCCGAAAAGGGAATCTCGCCTTCTCCCGTTACGATGAAGTCGATACAATCCAATTGAATGACCGCCTGCCAGTCATAGGTTACTTCCGGGCCACCCAGCAATATTTTTGTGGCGGGATTCAGCTGTTTGATTTTTTCAGCCACGGTTAATGTTTGGGTGATGTTCCAGATATAACAACTGAAACAAACCACATCAAACTGGCTGCAATGGGCTGCAATCTCGTCAGGGTTTTCCTTGATGGTAAACTCCTTCCAGCTCAACCGCTCATCACCCTTGTTCAGTTCGTACAAAAGACGAATGGCCAAATTCATGTGGATGTACTTGGCATTGAGCGTGGTCAATAAGAAGGAAGGCTGCGGCATGGGCACAAAGGTGACCAATTAATCACGAAAAAAGAAAAGCCTTCCAAGGTTGGAAGGCTTTTGCTTAAACAAAACAGGATATCTTACCAGAATCTCACATACAATGCTGCAAGAATCATCAGGGTGGCCACAATCAGGGCAATGGTTTGCGGCTTCAGTTTCAGCATTGATTTATCTGTTTCAAATGCTTTTGGATTCACTTTCGGACCTGCCAGACTGATCAGCACCATGGTACCAACCGTAAGGACGAAAGACCATCCCATGTTGATCAGGAATGGAATTTCAACAACCGTTTTTACAATGCCGCCTTCCATTTTCTGGTATTCGTATGCGGTATAGAGCAGGGTTTCTTTTCCGAAAATGCCCACCGCATAGTTGTTGAAGAAGATGGCCAGCACAAAGCCAAGCACAACGCCTACCAGGGCTGCAGTACCGGTTGTGCGTTTCCAGAACATCCCCAGGATGAACATGGCAAAAACACCAGGGCTGATGAAGCCAGTATATTTCTGGATAAAGGTGAATCCACCTTCACCGCCAATGCCCAAAGAATCTTTCCAGGTAAAAAGCAGTGCCACAAACATGGAAGCAACAATGGCCAGGCGGCCCGTCCATACCAGTTTCTTTTCATCGGCTTCCTTGCTGATGTATTTCTTGAAAATGTCGAGCGTGAAAATGGTTGAGATGCTGTTGGCCTTGCCGGCAAGGGAAGCCACAATGGCTGCCGTCAATGCTGCAATCGAAAGGCCCTTCAGCCCTGCGGGAAGAAAGCCAAGGATGGCGGAGTAGGCGCCGTCTTTGCTGCCACCTTCCAACTGGGGGAGGTAGCCATTTTTGAACAGTACATAGGCGGCAATACCGGGAAGCATTACGATCACGGGCATCAGGAGCTTGATGAATCCTGCAAAAAGAATTCCGGTGCGGGCAGTTTGCAAATCCGCGCCCAGCGCCCTTTGTGTGATGTATTGGTTGCAGCCCCAATAGTTGAGGTTCACAATCCATTGCCCTGCGAAGTACATGGCGATGCCGGGCAACACAACATATTTCTGGATGTCGAGGTTTACAGGTTGATCGATGGTGGCGGTTGTTACCTCAGGCTTTGGAAGGATCATGTGGAAATGGTCAGGTGCCAATCTCATCAGGTCATTGAACCCCGCCCAGGCGGTTCCACCCGAACCGAACTTGTCGCTCACGATGGTCAGGGCCATGTAAGTGGTGGCAAGACCACCGATGATCAGCACGGCCACCTGAATCACATCCGTATAACCAATCACTTTCATGCCACCCAGGGTGATGATGACGGCAAAAAGCATCAACAGGATCATGATGAGGTGAAGGTAATCGCCACCCAACAAGCCATTGATGGCCACGGCTCCGAGGTAAAGGATGGAAGTGAGGTTCACAAAAATGTACAGGAACAGCCAAAAAATGGCCATGATCAAGGCCACGGAATCATTGTAGCGGTTGGTCAGGAACTGCGGCATCGTGAAGATCTTGTTCTTCAGGTAGATCGGCATGAACCAGATGGCAATGATGATCAGCCCCAAGGCGGCAATCCACTCGTAAGCAGATACGGCAATCCCTGCGAAAAAGCCTTCCCCACTCATGCCGATGAACTGCTCGGCAGAAATATTGGAGGCAATCAGCGAGGCACCGATGGCCCACCAGGTAAGGGAGCCCTCCGCTAGAAAGAAGTCTTTGGTATCGGTGGTTGTTTTTTTCTTTTTGTTGTAGATCCAGTAGCCATAACTGGACACAATGGCAAAATAAATCAGGAATACGACAAAGTCAATCGTTTGCAAGGAGCCCATAATGGTTGGTTTTGGTTGTTATAGAAGGGTTATCTGTAATATACTTCATTCCAGCGCAGTTCGTTTTTAATACCGTACAAGTTGGAATGTTTGTTGATCAAAATCATTTCAATTTTTGCCATCTCTGCAAAGCTCTGAAGACAGTCGCTGTTGAGGTTCTGGCTGTAAGCGGTGTGGTGTGCGCCTCCTGCAAGGATCCAGCCTGAACAGGCTGTTTGCATGTCAGGCAAGGGTTTCCACAAAACCCTGGCTACAGGAAGTTTTGGCAAGGCCTGCTTTGGCTTCACGGCCTGCACCTCATTGACAATCAACCTGAACCTGTTGCCCATGTCTACTATGGACGCGTTCAATGCCGCGCCGCCATTGACATTGAATACCAGGCGCACCGGGTCTGCCTTTCCTCCAATGCCCAGGGGATGGATCTCACAGGAAGGTTTGGCATTGGCAATGCTCGGACAAATCTCCAGCATGTGTGAGCCAAGCACCATGTTGTTGCCTGGTTCAAAATGATAGGTATAGTCTTCCATGAAAGAGTTTCCTCCAGGTAGACCATGACCCATCACTTTCATGGCCCGCACGAGTGCTGCTGTTTTCCAGTCGCCTTCGCCGCTAAATCCATATCCATCGGCCATCAACCGCTGGGTAGCGATGCCAGGAAGCTGTATCAAACCATGCAGGTCTTCAAATGTATCTGTATACCCCTTGTAGTTTCCGTCTTCAAGGAATTTTCTTATTCCCAGTTCAATCTTCGCTGCATCTTTCAAAGACTGGCGTTGCTTGCCATTCTTTTTCAATGCGGCAGCCAGCTTGTATTCTTTTTCATATACCGCACAGAGGTCTTCCACCTGACTGTCCTTGATCTTGTTGATGACGGCCACCAGATCGCCCACACCATGGGTGTTTACGCTGTACCCAAATTTGATCTGTGCTTCCACCTTGTCTCCTTCGGTAACCGCAACCTGGCGCATGTTGTCGCCGAACCGCACAAAGTTCGCACCCTGGAGATCGTTCCATCCAGCTGCTGCACGGCACCACATGTTCAATTCCTCGTGTAATGCAGGGTCTTGCCAGTGGCTGGTAACCACCTTGCGGTCAATCCGCATCCGGCTCATGATGTACCCAAATTCCCTGTCGCCATGGGCTGATTGGTTCAGGTTCATGAAGTCCATATCGATTTTTCCCCACGGAATATCGCGGTTGAACTGGGTATGCAAATGGCAAAGCGGCTTTTGCAGGATCTTGAGGCCGTTGATCCACATTTTTGCCGGCGAAAAAGTATGCATCCAGGCCACGATGCCGATGCAGTTCTGGGAGGCATTGGCTGTTGCACAAAGCTGGTAAATCTCTTCAGGAGAGGTAAGCACTGGTTTGAAGACCACCTGCACAGGGAATTTTTTGGATTTGTCCAGGGCAGAGGCAATTTTTCCGGAATGCTCTGCCACTTGTAGCAAGGTTTCAGGTCCGTAGAGGTGCTGGCTGCCTGTTACAAACCAGACTTCAAAACTTTTCAAATTGGGTAAGCTCATTGTTGCTTTGTGGTTAAGGGTTATTGGCCGTAATAGCTGTCTGGGCCATGTTTTCTTTCGTAATGTTTTTTGATCAGCGCTTCCTTGAGCCTTGGTGCATTCGGGTTGATCTGTTCTGTTAACCAGGCCATTTTGGCCACCTGCTCCAGCACTGCTGCATTGTACACTGCTTTGTCGCCATTCTTTCCCCAGGTAAATGGGGCATGGTTACCCACGATCATCATTTCCACTTCTTCATAACTGAGGCCTTTTTCCTTGAAGCAGTTCATGATCTGGAATCCCGTTTCGTATTCATAATTGCCTGCAATCATGGCATCATTCATGGGCGCTGCGCAGGGAATGTCTACGGTATTGTGGTCTGCATGGGTGGTGCCAAAGATGGGGATGTCCCGAAGGGATTGCGCCCAGGCGGTTGCATAAGTCGAATGCGTATGGACGATGGCGCCGATTTTTTCCCAGTGTTTGTACAACACGGCGTGGGTCTTTGTGTCTGATGAAGGACGCAGGTCTCCTTCGAGGGTATTGCCATCAAAATCAACAATCACCATTTTTTCGGGAGTCAGTTCTTCGTAGGGGATGCCACTGGGCTTGATGGCGAAAATCCCTTTTTCGCGGTCGGCCACACTCACGTTGCCGAAAGTGAAGAGCACCAAACCCAGTTTGGGAAGCTGCATGTTGGCCTCAAAGGCTTCTTGTTGTAAAGCGATATGGTTGCTCATTGTTCCAGGAATTTTCCCAGTTGTTTATATTGGTTGTAGCGGGCATCATAGAGGCCTTTAAGGTCTTGGTTGGGAAGATACGTTTTTTCAAATCCACTGCCCATTGCGTTCATGGCGATTTCCACGGTTGGGTGGATGCCGGCAGCCGTTGCAGCAAACATGGCAGCCCCAAGGGCACAGGTCTGATCGCTTTTGTGGATGCGGATGGGCATGTTCATCACGTCCGCCATCATTTGCATGATATAGGGAGATTTTTTGGCAACACCGCCCAGGCCAATCAAGCCTTTCACAGCGATGCCTTCTTCGATAAAACGTTCTACAATCGCCCTTGCGCCAAAACAGGTGGCTTCCACCAGTGCCCTGAAAATTTTTGGGGCATCGCTTCCGAGAGACAAGCCGGTGATGGCGGCCTTGAGCTCCTGGTTGGCATCAGGCGTTCTTCTTCCGTTGAGCCAGTCCATGGCGATGATGCCATCAGGGTCTAGGGGCAGGGCTTTTGCTGCTGCTGACAGACTGCTGATCAGTTTGTCGCTGATTTCCTCCTGTAGTTTTGCAGCCGTGGCTTTATCGATGATGTCGGAGTTTTCTAAAATTGTCTTGGTAGGCCATTCAAGGAGCGACCTGTACCATGCGTAGACATCGCCGAAGGCAGATTGTCCTGCTTCCAGTCCTATCATGCCCGGTATGATGGATCCGTCGACCTGGCCACAGATCCCTTTGACGCATTGGCTGCCGATTTCAGCGGCAGGCACCACCATCATGTCGCAGGTGGAAGTGCCCATGACCTTGCTCAGGTGATAGGGTTCGATCTGACCGCCCACAGCACCCATGTGGGCATCAAAGGCGCCGATGCCAATGACCACATCGGTGGGTAAGCCTAGCCTTGTGGCCCATTCGCCTGAAATGATGCCGGCCTGTTGATCGGCCGTATAAGTTTGGGTAAAAAGTTTGTCTGTGAAGCCATCCAGCAATGGGTGGAGGCTGGCGAAAAAATCATTGGGAGGGAATCCTGCGATGGCTTCGGCCCAAAGGGCCTTGTGGCCTGCACTGCAGACGCCCCGCTTGATGAGCCTTGCATCGTTGCCTCCGGTCAATAAGAAAGGAATCCAGTCGCAGTGCTCCACCCATGAAGCAGTATTTGCCCCAACGGCCTCATCCACTTTGAGGATGTGCAGCAATTTGGCCCAGAACCATTCTGAGGAGTAAATGCCGCCAACATATTGAAGATAATTGACAGGGAAGGTTGCGGCATGTTGGTTGATGGCTGCCGCTTCTTCCACAGCGGTATGGTCTTTCCACAACACGAACATAGCATTCGGGTTGTTTTCAAATTCCGGCAGCAGGGCAAGGGGTGTTCCCTCCGCATTGACGGCAACAGGCGTAGATCCGGTGGTGTCAATAGAAATGGCCCGGATCTTGGCAGCAATGGTATCTCCAGCTTTTGCCACACAATCCCTGATCGTGTTTTCAAGACCATCGATATAATCCTGCGGATGTTGCCTGAATTGATTGTTTGCGGCCTCACAATACAGCTGTTGTTTCCAGCGGGTATAGTAGTGAACGGAAGAACTTACCTCTTCGCCGTTTGAGGCATTCACGATGATCGACCGCACTGAATCGGTTCCATAATCTACACCCACAACATATTGATCATTCATCATATCGGTAAACTCATTAGGCCATCAAAATACCACATAAATATAAGCCAGCTGTCCTGCTCTGGGCTACCCCTTTAAGCTGATCAGCTGGCTTTGTTTTTATCCTTGTTTGTTAAAATCAGATGACGTCTGGCAACAGGTAAGGTGCCCTGTAATCGCGGCTCAGCATGGCATTGGCCTCGTTTTCTCCCTCACCAATGAACCGCTCTGCTACCGGATCAAACTCTAGCTGACGGCCCAGGCGGTAAGATATATTGCCCAAGTGAGCGAGCGAAGAGGAAAGATGTCCTGTCTGAACCGGTCCGTTTTGGATGCTCATGTCTCTTGCGCGGATGGCATCAAACCAGTTTTGGAAATGCAAGCCCAGTTCACCGCCCTCAGAACGGCTTGGTCCTTTTTCCCTTTTTTCACCCAGGTAGGTTTCGTAGGTATTGTAGCCCTTGACTACCATATAGCCTTTTTCGCCATAGAAAATATTGCCTACACCAGCGCCATCTTCAAGGTTGGTATTCCAGTGACGCACTTCAAACTGGATCATCTTTTTTTGCTTGGGATAGTGGTAGATGGAAGTCTGTACTTCTGGCACTTCTTTGCAATCGTCCCAAAGGAACTTGCCTCCCATGGAGGTGATTCTTTCAGGAAGCTGGTCTACGCCGAGGCCCCACATGCAGAGGTCTGTTTCGTGGATGCCCTGGTTGCCCACATCGCCATTGCCATAGTTCCAATGCCAATGCCAGTTGTAATGGACAAGGTTTTTGGAGAACGGACGCATCGGTGCGGGTCCGCACCAGAGGTCATAGTTCAATCCTGCAGGAATCGGTGAAATGCCCTTGTTGCCGATATCTGGCCTTCTGCGGTATACCAATCCGCGAGACATGTATACTTTTCCGATCAGTCCTTCTTC
>JAIPBY010000120.1 GCA_021738605.1 Chitinophagaceae bacterium
TTTTTTTACATCCACCCCCAGGAAGTAACAGGCATCTGGAACCAGGCCGAACATGCTTGCCCTGCGCCCACCCCTTGAATCAAGTTTCCCTTCATCTTGGATCAAGCCATCCTGGATCAGTTCATTGATCAAGGATGTAGTTTTGGGGACGCTGGTTCCCAAATCTTTGCTCAAATCAGTGATTGTACTGTTGCCAGACTGGTTGATGTGGCTGATGATGAACTTTTTCAGGGACCTGTTTTTGAAAACAACCCCGGATACCGCTTCGTCATTGAATATATCAAGATTGGTTTTTTTTCTTTTCATGGTTTTTCCGTGCATCAAATCTATGATTAATCTTGTCTAAAGACCTGAAATAATCAATTATAAATTTTTTTGAAAATACTTATTAAGTATATTTATTAATACTTTTTATTGATTCTCATTAACCTAAACACAACCAACATGAAAAAATCGCTTTTGACGGCTTGTCTGGTGTTCTTTGCCAGTGCAATTGCACTTGCTCAAACCAGGCAGCTCACTGGAAAGGTAACAGGTCCTGACAACCAAGGGGTTGCCTCGACCACGGTAAAGGTAAAGGGAGGCAACAGTGCCACCACAACAGGTTCAGATGGTAGCTTTACCCTGACCGTCCCCGCAGGAAACATCATCCTCCAGTTTTCTTCTGTAGGATTCAGCGCCAAGGAAGTCGCTGTGAGTGCCTCACAATCTTCTGTGAATGTTACACTTGCCACTCAATCTTCAGATTTGAATGAGGTTGTTGTTACAGCACTGGGTATCAAGCGCGAAAAGAAAATGCTGACTTACGCTTCTCAACAGGTTTCTGGAGATGAGATTCGCAGGGCAGCCAGTCCAAACTTTATGGAAGCCATCAGCGGTAAGGCTGCTGGTATCGATATCCGCGTCAGTGGTTCTGGTGCAGGTGGATCTACCAAAGCTGTCCTCAGGGGCGCCAAGTCTTTGTTGGGTACCAGCGAAGCTCTTTATGTGATTGATGGTATCCCCATGGTAAACAATAAAGGTGGTCAGCCAGGTTCCTATGGTGGAACAGATGGTGGAGATGGTCTTTCTGCATTGAACCCTGCTGATATTGAAAGCGTTAACGTTCTCAGAGGCGCGAATGCATCAATTCTTTATGGTAGCCAGGGTGCCAATGGTGTCATCCTTATCACAACCAAAAAAGGCAAGTCTGGAAAAGTATCCGTTGATGTGAATTCCAGCACGGTGCTTGAGCAGGTTTCCAATCTTCCTGATTTTCAGTTTGAATATGGAACTGCCTCTGGTGGAGATTACAGCTGGTCAAAAACCAAGGGAGCTTACCAGAAGACATACATCGATGAGTTCTTCCAAACAGGAGTAAACGCCACGAATTCAGTTTCTGTTAGTGGTGGAAGCGATAAGACTACCGCTTATTTTTCTTATTCTAATTCCAATGCTAAAGGTGTATTGCCAACCAATACATACAACAAGAATACCATCACACTCAATCAGTCTACCAAGTTCTTCAACGACAAAGTAACCTTGAGTTCAAATGTTATTTTCTCCGCTGAAAAATCTTTCAATCGTCCGGGTGCAGGTTATTATAATAACCCCCTGACTGGATTGTATCTATTCGCCCGCGAAAGAGATTTTGCAGCATATAAAGCAAACTACCAGGTTTTCAATGATGTTCGCAACATGAACCGGATGAACTGGTATTCTACCGAGGAAAAACAAAACAATCCTTACTGGGAAATCAACAATAACTCGAAGCTTGCTACCAACAGCCGTGTGATTGCCAACATGAAATTGTCTTATGATATTGCAAAAGACCTGAAGTTCGAAATAAGGGGTAATATGGATTACAACAATGTGTTGTATGACAACCGCTATGCTGCAGGAGGAAATTCTGTGAGTGTAAGCCCTAATGGTTCCTGGTCTTATACCAAGTACAACGACAAATCATTGTATGCGGATGGTATCTTGACGTACAACAAAAATATAGGTGATTTTAGTTTGACTGGATTGGCCGGTGCGAGCTACCAGAAGAATACCTTCCGGGATGGAATGTCAGTTGCCAATGGAACAACTGCTTTGCAGTACCCCAATTTCTTCTCTTTCTCTAACATGCCTTATAACATCATTTTCAACCAAACCCTTAACAGGACCCTGAAGCAAGGTGCTTTTGCAAACGTTCAGGTTGGTTTCAAGGAAATGATTTTCTTGGATCTCTCTGCCCGTAACGACTGGGCTTCAACCCTTGCGCTTACTGGAAACCAATCTTATCTGTATCCAGCCATGGGTATTTCAGCCATCATCAGCCAGATGGTGAACCTTCCCAATGCCATCTCATTCATGAAAGTAAGGGCTTCTCGCTCTGAAACAGGAAATGAGGTTCCTTACAATGTGGTCAATCCATGGAACTCCATTGGTGGAGCTGGCGGACCTACCGGTATCGGTGGAATCAACAGGAATACACAGGTTCCTTTTACCAACCTGAAGCCTGAAATTATCAAGGGCGATGAGTATGGTCTTGAAATGAAATTCTTTGGCGGTAAGCTGGGATTGGATGCAACGTATTATAAGGATGTTAGCACCAACCAGTTCCTGACACTCAGTGCACCTTCTGGTTCAGGTTATTCAATCTACTATGTTAACGCAGGTAAGATTTTGAACAAGGGATTTGAGGTTACCATTGATGCTGAGCCGCTGAGGACAAACAATTTCAGGTGGAAGACTGCTGTGAACATGTCGCGCAATACCAATAAAATTGAAGAACTCATTGCTTCCAATCCCAACTACCAGGTTGGTGGAGACGATGAGGGTTTTGCCTCTATTATCAAAGCCGGTGGATCTTTCAATGATCTGTATATTTTCAAATTTGCAAGGAATGCATCTGATCAAATCATCCTGAGTGCAACAGGTGTCCCCACCAAGGCTGCAACCCAGGTGAAAGTGGGTAATGTCAATCCTGATTTCTTGATGGGTTGGAATAATACATTCACTTACTATGATTGGTTCCTCAATGTTTTGGTCAATGGTAAATTTGGTGGTGTGGCTTTCTCTAAAACAGAAGCCTTCCTTGACTCTTATGGTGTGAGCAAAAGATCAGCGGATGCGAGAAATGCAGGTACCATTGCCATCAATGCGATTCAAGGAACAACACCTGTGACATCCATTGATCCGGTTGTTTACTATTCTGCCATCGGTGACAGGAACAAAATCATGGAGCCATATGTTTTCTCAAGAACCAATGTAAGGTTAGGACAACTATCTTTGGGGTATACGCTCAAATTCAAGAAATCCAATATCGGTATCAAAGACGCTGCCTTCTCTTTGGTTGGAAGAAACCTTTTCTTCTTCTTCAAAAAGGCGCCATTTGATCCTGAGCAATCCATGAGTACCGGAAACGGAATGCAGTCAAACGATGTATTCAGTCTGCCCGCCACAAGGTCTTTCGGATTTAACGTAAAGCTGTCATTCTAATTAAATATAAATTCACCAATCATGAAACAATTATTTGTTGCATTAATGATGCTGATTGTTTTCGGATCCTGCACAAAGGATTTCGAAAGCACCAATCAGAATCCGAATCAAATCTCTGATTTGATGCTAAAGCAGGACTTTAACCTTGTAGGTTCTCCATTTTCGGGAATGTTGTACGAATTGCATGGCAACCAAGGTAGCCAAACCCAAGAGGATCTTTGCTACGACTCCTGGATGGGGTATATGAATACTCCCACAGACTTTGTGGGTAATGTGAACAATACCACCTATTATATCCGTTGGAATGGCTATTGGGGTCGTCAGTACAACAACGTCATGTCGCCTTCTCGTCAGGTAATCAGACTAGCGCAGGAGAACAATTTGCCTTTGTTCGCAACCTGGGCAAAATTGATCCGCATCCTTTCCATGTCTAGATTGACGGCGATTCATGGCCCTATCATCTATTCCAACTATGGAAGTACTGCTGCCACAATCAATTATGACAAGGAGTCTGATCTTTACAATACGTTCTTCTCGCAATTGGATTCTATTCAAACAGAATTTGGTGCCAATAAAACTTATGCAGGATTTGCTAAATTTGATCCCACCTACAAAGGTAGCATCCCTTCTTGGATGAAGGTGGTGAATTCCCTCCGCTTGAGGCTGGCCATCAGGGTATCTAAAATTTCGCCAGCGCTCGCAAAGACACAAGGTGAAAAGGCGCTTAGTGATGCCGCCGGTTTGATCGAGTCCAATGCAGACAATTTCAATATTTCTCTGCTGGGCAACATCATGCCAGTAGGAATGATTTGTTATCAGTGGGATGATACACGCATGGGTGGACCGATTGAGTCATTCATGGTTGGTTTGAAGGATGAGCGCATTGGTAAATACTTTGCTCCGGTAACAGATCCTAAGCTGTATGCTGATCATCCTGCATATCCTTACAAGGGTATCAGAAATGGGGCCTTCAATGCTGCCAAAGCAGACAAGGTTCCTTACTCAAAAGTTTCTCCTGATTTCAACACGGTTCAGACAAGAAGGCATTTCACTGCTTCAGAGGTTTTATTCCTTAAAGCAGAAGCTGGACTCAGGGGCTGGACAGGTGCTGGTGATCCCAAAACAAACTATGAGAATGGTGTAAGGCTTTCTTTTGCTGATTGGGGAGCGGGTGGTGCTGATGCTTATCTTTTGGACAAGACAAGCAAGCCCATCGACTATGTAGATCCTAAAGATGCCCGCAACAATTTCAAGACCCGTTCAACAATTACTGTTGCATGGAATGCAGCCGATAGCAAAGAGTTGATGTTGGAGAAAATCCTTACCCAGAAATACCTGGCCGGATTTACCAATACCCTTGAGGCATGGGTTGACTTCAGAAGGACTGGTTATCCTAAGATACCTACCGTTGCTAAGAATGACAGCAGTCCAGACTGGGGCATTATTCCTGCCAATGAGTGGATCAAGAGGATGCCATTCATTCCTGGTGAAAGAACTGGTAATGCCGCTGGTGTAGCTGATGCAGTTTCCAAAATGGGAACTGGTGCAAAAGATGATATCGCTACGCGTTTGTGGTGGGATACTGGCAATCCGCTGAATTTTTAGTCAATTGTATCTTTTCAAAAGGGGGGTGTTCCAACAGGAACGCCCCCCTTTTTTGTTTCCAACCCATTTGCATCAGCACTTTTAATATCGCCGCAGGTATAGGGTTTCGGCCTTGTTTAGCCATTGTCTCATTTTAGATAATAAAAAAATTAACAAAGTTGGGTCAGTTTAGAAATATTTTATAAATTGTTAACTTATTACAAGAGTAATATTCATAATGACAATGGTACAAGAAATAAAAGATGATGCAGCAAGCCGGATATTGAACTATTCAAAACTTTATCATGACGAATTGGTCAAGAATGTCCTCCCGTTTTGGCTTCAGCATAGCAAGGATGAGGAGCATGGTGGCTATTTCACCTGTTTGGATCAGCAAGGCAAGGTATACGATACCGACAAGTTCATGTGGTTGCAAGGCAGAGAGGTATGGTGTTTTTCTACCATGCACAGGCTCGTTGAGCAAAATCCAGCCTGGAAGGAAATGGCCTTGCATGGGGCATCCTTCATGAAAAAATTTGGCCGGGATGCACAAGGGAATTGGTATTTTTCTCTGACTGCAGATGGTAAGCCTCTGGTTCAACCCTATAATATATTCAGTGATTGCTTCGCTACCATGGCATTTGCTGCATTGAATAAAATTGACCCTTCACCAGAATATAAGGCAATTGCACTTGATACTTTTGAAAACATTATTGTACGCCAACACAATTGGAAGGGCGTGTACAATAAATCATTCCCTGGTTCCAGGCCATTGAAGAATTTTACACTTCCCATGATCCTGTGTAACCTGAGTTTGGAACTTGAAGATATCCTGGGAAAGGAAAGGGTTGACTCATTTATACCGACGGTTCTCCATGAAGTGATGGATGTTTTTTATAGGCCAGAGCTTGGTCTGATTGTTGAAAATGTGAATCAAGACGGAAGCCTTTCGGATACACTTGAAGGGCGATTGATGAATCCTGGTCATGCCATTGAAGCCATGTGGTTCATCATGGATTTGGGGAAGCGCATGAACAATGTTGCACTGATTGAAAAGGCAAAGAACATCATGTTGAAAACGATAGAACATGCTTGGGACAAACAATATGGTGGATTGTTCTATTTCATGGATACAGAAAACAAGCCATTGCAGCAGCTGGAGTGGGACCAAAAACTCTGGTGGGTTCATGTGGAATCCCTTGTGGCGTTGGCCAAGGGGTATTCGCTTACAAATGACCCCGCCTGCTTAAAATGGTTTGATACCATGCATGCATATACCTGGGAGAAATTCCGTGATCCTGAAAACGGAGAGTGGTTCGGTTATTTGAACCGGCGCGGAGAGGTGCTCAGCACCGCCAAAGGAGGAAAATGGAAAGGCTGTTTTCATATTCCCAGGGCCTTGTACCAGGTTTCAAAAACATTCAGCGATTTCCTTTCCACTGCAAATGAAAAATAATTTTATCCTTCCAAACATAAAATAAGCATCAACAGAACCATTTTAAACAAAACACAATCATGAAAAAGCTAACGCTTATCCTAACCATGCTCTGTACTTCCTGGTTGTTGGGTTTTGCCCAGCAATCTAGAATCAGCGGAAAGGTGACCAGCAGCGAGGGGGGAACACCTGCAGAAGGTGTTTCCGTTCTTGTCAAGGGCACCAAAAAGGGTACCAGAACCAATTCCGCAGGTGAATTTACCATCAACGCTTCCACCGGACAAACCATCGTTCTTTCCGGCATTGGCTTTGCCTCAAAGGAGGTAGTGGTCAATGGCAATCAGTTGGACATAACGCTTGCTTCCACTTCTTCTAGCCTCAATGAAGTAGTCGTGGTGGGATATGGTACACAGAAAAAAGCCAATCTTACCGGATCGGTTGTGGCCCTTAAGCAAGAGGACCTCCTCAAGCGTCAGGTAGCCACTGCAAGCAACCTTTTGCAAGGTCTTGCACCAGGTGTTACCGTTACCCAACAATCAGGACGGCCCGGTGCTGATGGTGCCTCCATCCGGATTCGTGGTTTGAGTTCCATTTATGCTGGTCAAAGTCCATTGATCATGGTTGATGGAGTTGTGTCAAGCCTGGATGCCATTGATCCCAATGCCATTGAAAGCATTACCATCCTCAAAGATGCAGCATCAACCGCCATATATGGAACACGCGCAGCCAATGGTGTTGTATTGGTAAAAACCATTCGTGCAAAGGGTAAAGGCGTCAAGGTGAGCTACAACAGTTTTGTTTCCAAACAGATTGCAACTGCGATGCCGGAAAGGACAACTGCCATTGAACACATGGAATTGAGCAATGTGGCCGAGCAAAACAGAACAGGAAACCCAGCCTCATTCCTTTTCCAGCAGCCATTGATTGACAAATACAAGACCACAAAGGCGAACAACCTTGATGTGATTGACAACGACTGGGTGGACCTTCTTTTCACCAATTCTGCATTGATGCAGAACCATAACGTAACGCTTAACTCGGGTGGGGAAAATACCAATGTATTCACCTCCGTTACTTATCTGGATCAGCAGGGC
>JAIPBY010000121.1 GCA_021738605.1 Chitinophagaceae bacterium
ACCTGAACCTTTGGGTTAGACGCATCCATTTTGGATTTCTCTTCAAAACTGAAATGGTCTTCTGCCTCAATGATCATGAAGAGCCGGTTGCCTGTCCTGTAAAGGATCATGTTGGTGATGCCGCTGCTGGTAATGCTTTCTATTATCTCCGGAGCCACCTTCTTGTGATGGGCTTCGTATTCCGCAATTCTCTCTTCATTGTCAACCAGATCTAGTGCCAGGTAAAATGATTTCATGTCAAGCTTTTTGAGGTTGATGGCCTTTTAATCCAAAGTACAATACGACCAGGAAGCATGCCATTGGCACAACATAGCCAATCTGGATGTTATCATTGGCATTGTCAATGATATTACCCATGATCACAGGGAAGATGGCTCCTCCGATGATGGCCATTACAATCAGTGAAGAAGCTGGTTTTGTATTCTCTTTCATGTCTTTGATGCCGAGGGAGAAAATGGTAGGGAACATGATGGACATGAAAAACCCAAGTCCGCCCAATGCGATGACAACATATTGACCATCTGCATAGATGGCAACCAGGCTGAGCAAAATACAGGCAACGGAGTAAAGCGACAAGAGTTTTTCAGGGGATATGAAACGCATCATGGCCGTACCAGCAAACCTTCCCACCATAAACAAAAGTCCATAAATGCCAAGGTAGTAGCCGGCAGTTTTTTCATCAACCCCACCGCCAGAGATGGCCATTCTTACAAAGAAACTGGTCACACAAACCTGTGCACCAACATAAAATAATTGTGCGATAACAGCCCAAACAAGGTGTTTTTGTTTCAATGCATCGCCAAGGCTTCCTGCACTTGTTCCTTCTTCCTCTTCTTTGAATTCTGGGAACTTGTTGACAAAGAAAAGAATGGCAATACCCACAAGGAAAAATCCAAGGAGCATATACGGCATCTTTACAGAGGCTGCTTCTCCACTGAGGTAAGTGATCTTGTCCACTTCAGACATGATGGCCATCTCTTCAGCTGAATATTCTTTGCCTGATAGGATGAACATGGTTCCCATCACTGGAGCTAAAAAGGCTGCCAGTCCGTTGAAGGATTGGGCAAGATTAAGCCGGGCCGTAGCAGATTCTGCGTCTCCTAATTTTGTGGCATAAGGATTGGCTGCTGTTTCGAGGATGGTCAATCCACATCCGATAATGAAAAGTCCCAGCAGAAATACTTCATAAGTTCGTGAATTGGCAGCTGGAATGAACAGGAAAGCGCCAATGGCAAAAACCAATAACCCTGTGATGATCCCTTTTTTATATCCAAACTTTTTCAGGATGATGCCTGCAGGAATAGCGGCAAGGAAATAGGCAAGGTATACTGCAGTGTCAACAAAGGTTGATTGCATGTTGGTCAGTTGCAAAGCCTTCCTTAAATGGGGGATGAGGATTCCATTGAGGTTGTTGGCAATGCCCCACAAAAAGAAAAGGCTTGTTACCAGAATGAATGGAAGCAGGTAGTTGTTTTTGGTTTTGGTCATGGCAAGTTTTTTTTATTGTAAGGCTGCTCTGTCAAGATGAACATAACCACCATCAATGTGGATGATCTGTCCTGTTGTATGGGAAGATTTATGTGATAAAAGGAATACAACCATGTTGGCGATTTCCTCACCGGTTGTCATTCTTTTTTCCAATGGAATCCTGTCTGTGATTTTTTTTAAGGTCTCTTCTGGGTTGGAAAGGGTTTTGATCCAACGGTCATAAAGCGGAGTATAACATTCTGCAACAATAACTGAATTTACACGGATGCCATACTTGAGCAGCTCTACTGCCCACTCACGGGTCAATGCATTCCTTCCTCCATTGGCAGCTGCATAGCCGGAAGTGCCGCCCTGGCCGGTTTCTGCGACTTTTGAACCGATGTTCACAATCGCTCCCTTGTTCTTGATCAATTCAGGAAGCGCTGCCTGCACCAACAAGTAATAATGAATCACATTGCTGTGCAATGACTTTACAAATCCTTCATAGTCGCCAGTTTCAAGGCCAACGCCATCATTGACCCCTGCATTGTTCACAACACCATCAATCCTTCCAAACTGCTTTAATACTTGATCAACAGCCGCCTTGCATTGTGCGGGATCATTCAATTCTGCCCTTACCTGTCCGCCTGTCCCCAACTGATCAAGTAAAGCCTGGTTATCTGCCTCACTTCTGCCCAGAATCACTGGAAATGCCCCTTCCGTGGCCAGTACCCTGGTGATGGCTTCACCGATTCCTTTTGCCCCACCTGTAACGATGATTATTTTCCCTTTTAATCCTAAATCCATGGTTATATTTTATAAAATGCTGCAGTATTGGTTCCGAAAATCTTTTCCCTTTCTGTTGTATTGAGTTGCTCAGAAAAACGATCTACCACATCATGCACTTGCTTGAAACTTCCTGCCAGCAGGCAGACGGGCCAGTCTGAGCCAAAACAGATCCTGTCAACGCCAAAATATTCAGCGGCTGTTTCCATGTATGGCATGATGTCGTCATAGGTCCAGCGTTGATAATCAGCCTCTGTCAGCATGCCACTCAGCTTGCAATAAATATTTGGATTTGCAGAAAGAATCCGGATATGTTCTTTCCAAAGATTGATCTCCTTGTTTTTGATGTCCGGTTTTCCGATATGATCCAGGATCAGCCTGTTGTCTGGAAGTTTATCAGTAAACCGTATCAGAGATTCCATTTGTTTGTGGAATATGAGCAGGTCATAGGTAAAATCAAACTGGTTTAGCCTTGAAACGTTTTTTAAGAAAACAGGATTTTTCAGGTAGGCTTCATCTTCTGCACCTTGCATGATGCACCGAAATCCTGCCAGCTTTTGGTGGGATTTCAGCATGTGAAGATCGTCTTCGACCGCTTCCTTGCGCAGGTCAACCCAGCCAACAACAGCCTTGATATAATCGTTCTTCTTGGCAAGCCCAAGCAGGAATTCAGTTTCGGCCATGGTTTCATCTGCCTGAACTGCAATGGTTCCATCAAATTTCAGTTCTTTGAGAAGAGGTGCAAGATCTCCAGGACTAAAATCCCTTTTGATGACTTTCATCTCATCACTGATCCAAAAATGTTTGATCGGATCATAGTTCCAGAAATGTTGGTGGGCATCAATTCTCATGAGCGATAGCAATTTGGTGTTGCTCTCCGAGGCCTTCAATACCCAAATGGATTTTATCTCCAACTTTCAGGTACCAGGGTTCTGGTTTCTGCCCCAGACCAACTCCTTCAGGAGTACCAGTGCTGATGACATCACCAGGCAGCAGGGTCATGAATTGAGAGATATAACTCACAAGGTGAGGGATGTTGAAGATGAGGTCTGAGGTGCTGGAGTCTTGCATCCTTTTTCCATTGACGTCCAGCCAAAGGTGAAGCTGATGGGGGTCAGCTACTTCGTCTCTGGTTACGAGGTAGGGGCCCATTGGTGCAAAACTGTCACAACTTTTTCCTTTCACCCACTGTCCGCCTCTCTCCAATTGAAATGCTCTTTCACTGTAGTCGTTGTGAAGGCAATATCCCGCAATATATTCCATCGCATCTTCCTCATTTACATAGGAGGCCTTCTTGCCAATGACTACAGCAAGCTCAACCTCCCAATCCGTTTTCAGGGATCCTTTTGGAATAATGACCGGATGATTTGGGCCCACCAAAGCACTGGTGCTTTTAAAAAACAATACAGGTTCCTTGGGTACGTCCATGCCACTTTCCCTGGCATGCTTGGCGTAGTTGAGGCCAACGCATATGATTTTGGAAGGTCTTCCCACGCAAGAGAGGTAATTGATCTCACCCGAAATTTCACTGCAACTGTTTCCATGTTCACTGATCCATGCAGCAAGTTTTTCAATACCATTGGCTTCAAAAAAACCTTCTGTCAGGTCCATGCCTGATGCTGAAATATCAATGTTTTTTCCGTGTTGATCCACCATACCAAGTCCGACAGCGCCTGACTTATCAAATCTGAAAAGCTTCATATGCTAAATTTAATTGTTTAATCGAATAAAACCGCCATCAATAGGGTAGTCGCAGCCAGTGATGAAGGATGCCTGTTTGCTGCACAAAAAGAAAGACAGCGTAGCAATTTCATCAGGCTTTCCCATTCTTCCGATGGGTTGACTCTGTGATAGTTTGTGAAACATCTCCTGTTGGTTCCCAGGATAGTGCTTGTTGATGAATCCGTCAACAAATGGCGTATGCACCCTGGCAGGTGAGATGCAGTTACAACGAATCCCTTTCTTGATAAAATCTCTTGCAACACTCAGTGTCATGGACAGGATAGCTCCTTTACTCATGCTGTAGGCAAACCGATCGGTGATGCCCACCGTTGCTGCAATCGAGGCCATGTTGAGGATCACCCCTTCCCCTTGTTCTTCCATGAAGGGAAGGCAGGCATGCATACAATTGTATGCCCCTTTTACATTGACATTGAAAATCTTTTGGAAATCCTCCTCTGACGTATTCATGGCATTGCCAATATGGGCGATACCGGCATTGTTGACCAGAATGCCAATTCCACGCTGGATGGCGATTACTGATATAAGTTCTTTTACATGTTGTTGGTTGGTGATGTCCACTTCATGAAAATGAACTGTGTCCTTGTCCAGCTTTGCCGCTTCAAGAGATTCAACGCTGGGTTTGTTTAAATCCAACACATCAACGATGGCTCCCTGCTCATGGAACAATTTGACAATGGAAAGGCCAATGCCGCTGGCACCTCCGGTTACAATTACATAAGGACTGGCAAGTTCAAAGGGGGATGCTGGCATGTTTCTATTTATAATGGGTTAATGTTGACAATTTAGGATAATCCCGACTATTTATTTTAATAAAAGCATATTTTTAGAAACAATTTATCCCATTCCATTCATTTAATAATACTATTGGATGGTATTGATAAAATGACTTTAGAAATCAAATAAATTAAATTCAGCATCATGCGATTTTTCAGGAAAATTTTGCCGGTATTTTTAGTTTTGACCGCAGGTTTTATTTTTGCCCAGGCCCCCCCACAACCTTATGGAGCACTGCCATCCAAAAGGCAGCTGGCCTGGCATCAGGTTGATGTATATGGCTTGGTTCATTTTACACCCACAACATTTGAAAACAAGGAGTGGGGATATGGGGATGCTGACCCGAAAATTTTCAACCCTAAAGAATTTGATGCAGACAAGATTGTAGCTGCGTTGAAGGCCGGAGGCTTAAAAGGGCTTGTTTTGGTAGCCAAGCACCATGATGGATTTGCCCTTTGGCCCACAAAAACGGCTGCTTACAATATCAGCCAATCTCCATTCCGTGATGGGAAAGGGGATATGGTAAAAGAATTTGAACAGGCCTGCAGAAAAGCAGGACTCAAGTTCGGGGTTTATTGTTCTCCCTGGGACAGGAACAATCCTGTTTATGGCACCCATGAGTATGTGAAAATTTATAGGCAGCAACTGACTGAACTGTATACCAATTATGGTGAATTGTTCATGTCCTGGCATGATGGCGCCAATGGTGGTGACGGATATTATGGTGGTGAAAAAGCCACCAGAAAGATTGACCGATCAACCTATTATGGCTGGGATACCACCTGGGCGATTACCAGAAAATTACAGCCCATGGCCAACTTGTTCAGCGACATTGGCTGGGATGTGCGTTGGGTTGGCAATGAAAGCGGATTTGCGGGAGAAACCTCCTGGGCTACTTTTACACCGGTTCCGGCAAAAGGCATGAATGCGGCCATTCCCGGCAATCTTGATCATGAGGTCAATCCTTTTGGTACAAGAGGAGGCAAGAACTGGGTGCCTGCAGAATGTGATGTTCCTTTAAGGCCAGGCTGGTTTTTCCATCCTGAACAGAAAGGAAAAACCAAAACACCTGAGCAGCTTTTTGCACTTTACCTGAAAAGTGTGGGAAGAGGTGCTGCATTGGATCTTGGCATCGCCCCAGATACCCGCGGTTTGCTGGACGATGAGGATGTTAAAGCCCTCGAAGGTTTTGGTAAACTGGTTGATGAGAGCTTTAAAAATAACCTGGCACAAGCTTCTACACTAAGGGTATCTAACAAGAGAAGCAAATCCTACAAGGGACAGTTCTTAATAGATAGGTCAATGGACTCTTATTGGGCTACTGACGATACCGTCAAAACAGCTGAAGTCAACCTTACATGGACGGCTGATCAAACTTTTGACTTGATCAAGATGAGTGAACATATTCCTTTGGGACAACGCATCGATTCAGTTGAAGTAGATGCCATGATCAATGGCAACTGGACCAAAATAGCATCTGCAACTTCGATAGGTGCATGTAGAATTATTTATCTCAATGAACCAGTCAAAACGGCCCAACTCCGTATTCGAATAGCAGCTCCTGTATGCATTACCATGAGTGAGCTGGGTGTTTATAAAAAGGCCAGTTTACAGTAATAATTGACTTCATGTGCTTTTAAAAACTCCCCAATTTGCCTAATTGGGGAGTTTTTGTTGAACAATGTGTAAAAAACACCAAGATTTATTAACAATTAATTTCGGATTTCGAATATTTGTGTATTTTTAACACGAAAACGATTTCTAACCGTGTTGATAAATTTTTGCCATTTATGCTTTGCGTAAGAAATACACAAATAGTTTCTATTCACTCACATCAATCAAACAGTATGCTTGTTAACATCAAACACCTGCTCAGCAGGTTCATGTTAATGGCCTTGTTTCTGTTTTCCGTATCATTGGCGGCATTTGCACAGAACAAGACCATAACAGGAAAAATTATGGATTCAAATGATGGTTCACCGCTTGTTGGTGCTACTGTCACAGCAAAAGGTACCGGTAAGGCCGTTGTTACTGATGCTACAGGAAGGTATTCTATTGAATTGCCAACTTCCGTAACACAATTGACCATCTCTTACACAGGTTTTACCACGATGGAAGTTTCAGTTACAGGAAACAATGTTGATGTGAGGTTGGTTTCAACATCCGCTTCGCTCAGTGATGTTGTTGTTATCGGTTATGGAACTACCAGAAAAAAAGACCTTACGGGTAGCGTAGCAACCATCGGAACCAAAGATTTTGTCAAAGGTGCACTTACTTCACCAGAACAATTGATTACGGGTAAAGTAGCGGGTGTTCAAATTACATCCAACAGTGGTGCTCCTGGTTCGGGGAGTAGAATTCGCATTCGTGGTGGTTCATCGCTCAATGCAAGCAATGACCCACTGATCGTAATTGACGGCATGCCGTTGGACAATGGCGGAATATCTGGTCAGGCCAATGCATTGGCTTTGATCAACCCAAATGATATTGAAACGTTTACGATACTGAAAGATGCATCAGCCACTGCCATTTATGGTTCTCGTGCATCCAATGGTGTCATCATGATCACCACCAAAAAAGGAGCAAAAGGAAAACCAACGGTGAATTTCAGTTCCTTATTCTCAGTAGGCAAGATTGTTGAAAAGGTTGACGTGCTCACATCTAAAGAAGTCAGAGACATAGTATATAAATATGGTAACGCTGCTTTCAGAAGTGTTATCAGTGATGTTCATATCCAAAATGGTGTGGAAGGAACTGATTGGCAGGACCAGATTTATCAATCTGCACTTTCTACTGATAACAA
>JAIPBY010000122.1 GCA_021738605.1 Chitinophagaceae bacterium
ACCTTTCACAGGATAAGGGATTTTAGAAAGAAATTGAAAAAGGAAATTGGGGATTGAGGGAATTATTCTTGATTGACCTTGCAAGCAATAAGCCTATGCATTGCGCTTACTCATCCTTTCATAAACACCTTCAAGGCATAATACACTGTTCCCATCAGTTCCTTGACACATTTTTCAGTTGTCGCCAATGATCCGGGATTGGGAATGAAGTCCATGGGTGTCAATGCATATTCACCCAATTTAAAATCTACAGGGTATGATTGCACTTCGAGCCCTACATTCTCAAAGGCGATTTTTGCCCTGCGGATATGGAAGGCCGAGGTAACGAGGATGATTTGATTTCCCTTGGATTGTAGGATTTTTTTCACCTCTCTTGATTCATCTTCCGTGGTTTCAACTTCGCCTGTAACCAAGATTTGCTGTGGATGAACACCCATTTGTATAGCGGTTGCCTGCAACAATTCAGATTCGGGCGGGCCGATTTTCCAGGGAAGTTTTCCCTTGGTAAAAATGATGACGGGTGCTTTTTTCGCTTTGATCAACTCCATCCCTCCAAAAAAACGATCAGGATCATTCCATTCGCTGATGATGCCTTTTTCAGTACGAATGGAATGCGTCATCCCACTCAAGACAACGATGGCATCAGCAGGTTGCACGTCTGCAGGGGTTTTCCTGCTGCCAACTACCTCCAGCTGTGCGAACAAAAATGATGAAACCACAGGAGTTGAAAGTATCAACACCACAATCAATGCTGCCCAGATAATGGCATACTTCCTTTTGACCAGTCCCACAATGATGAATATAAGGAAAAGCGAATAGGGCGAAAGTAAAGCCGGTAAAATTTTATGCAGGTAAATCATTCAGTTGCGGGGTTCACTCAAAATTAGAACAGTTTCCCTACACCGCAAACGATTGCTAAAATGTGATTTTTTTCTACAAATCATTATCTTGGGGCCCAAATCAACAATTGCTTATGTGTAAAAAGTACTGCTACATTGTGGTTGCTGCCTTATTCCTGTGCATCAACAGCTTCGCACAAACCAGAACCGTTTCGGGTAAAGTGGTTTCAGAAAATGGAGAACCCCTGATCGGCGCCAGCGTAACCGTCAAGGGAACCACCACATCAACCCTTACTGGGAAAAATGGCGAGTTCAGCATCAAACCCAGCGCCAAAGCAACCTCCATTTCAATTTCTTTTTCAGGAATGGAAACCACCGAAGTGAGCATTGGTAAAAAAGACAACATCACTGTTGTCATGAAAACGCAGGTTACCAATCTGTCTGATGTTGTTGTAGTTGGATACGGAACCATCAGAAAAGCGGATGCCACAGGTGCAGTACAACGCATCTCTCGTGAAGACCTGATCAGGGAAAGCCCAACCAATATTCTTCAGGCCATCCAGGGAAAACTAGCGGGTGTCAATGTTACCCAAAATGACGGCGCACCAGGTGCAGGACTCAGCATCAGGGTGCGGGGATCCAATTCATTCCTTGGTGGAACAGAGCCACTCTATGTAATTGACGGTGTTCCTTTCAACAATACCAGCAGCGGTTCTACGCCCTCTTCCATTGGTGGAGATGAGAAGCAGACCCTGAATGTCATGGCATTCATCAATCCCAATGATATTGAATCCATTGATGTATTGAAAGATGCTTCTGCCACTGCGATCTATGGATCAAGAGGTGCCAACGGTGTTGTATTGATTACAACCAGAAAAGGAAGGGTCGGAAAGGACAAGGTTGAATTGCTTGCCAATGTGGGCATGTCTGAAATCACCAGAAAAATTGATGTGCTCACCCCTTATGAATATGCTGCATACCAAAACCTCTCCTTCCTCAATGCCAACAGGTATGATGGAACAAGCTATACCATGCCATATACCAACCTTGATCCGTTAAAGGATTTGAATACCAACTGGCAGGATGCCATTTTCAGGAATGGATTGCAACAACAATATACATTGAACGTTTCAGGGGGATCTGAAAACGGAAGCCATAGCCTTACCATGAACCACCTGAGCCAAAGCGGAATTGTGCAGAATTCCAATTTCAGGAAGATCGGATTGAGCTATAACCTCTACAGGAATATTGGCAAGAACATCAAAATTGGCAGCAGCAATACTGTTTCCACTTCCACCACCAATGGCGTGAAAACCGGTACTGACAAGTCTGATGCAGCCAGTGCTGGCGTCATCCGCTCTGCCATCACCTTTCCAGCAACCATCGATTCTGTGGAGGAATATGATGGATCAGGCGATGGTTTCTTCATTACCAATCCTGTCATTTATACCAACAATGTATTGAACAAGGTGACGGCCCTCAATATTTTCTCCTCCAATTATATCGAGGCGAGCATTGGGAAATACCTGAAACTCAGGGGAAACCTTGGATTCAACTATGGATCGAATACCCGCGACCAGTATTATCCAAGAACGGTATACGAAGGTTTCAGCATCAGGGGATGGGGATTGAAATCAGATAATCTTTGGAGCAGCATGGTATCCGAAGGATTGCTGACCTATAACCGGAAAATCAACAAGCACAGCATTGTTCTTACAGGTGCGTCCACTTTTGAAAGAAGCAATGGTCAGAACAAAAGGGTAGAAGCAAAAACCTTCCCCAATGACATCCTGCAAAATGAAAACATGGAAGCGGCAGAACAAATTATGCCTGTTTCCTCCAACCGTTTCCAATCAACCCTGATATCATTTCTGGGAAGGATGAATTATTCCTACAATGATAAGTATGTTTTCTCCCTCTCTTATCGTGAAGATGGATCAAGCAAGTTCGGTAAAGACAACAAGTGGGCAGGATTTGCCTCTTCTGGTCTGGCATGGAAAGTCCACAAAGAAGGCTTCATGAAGGACCTGAACAAAATCAGCAACCTCACGTTCCGCTTGAGTTTCGGGCAAACCGGAAACCAGGGTATAGGATCTTATGCATCGCTGTCGAAACTGAATGTCTACAATTACCCCTTCAATGGAGCGCTGCAAACGGGTCTTGCTGATGATGTATTTTCAGGACCCGCCAATGCATCCCTCAAATGGGAAACCACCACCGCGTACAATGGAGGACTTGACCTTGGCATCCTCAAAGACAGGTTGAACATTCATGTTGATGTATACCTCAAGAAAACAAATGATTTGCTGCAATATGTAACCACTCCTTCTTCAACGGGCTTTCAACGCCAATTGAAAAATTCAGGATCGGTACAAAACAAAGGACTGGAAGTCTCCATGGACTTCAATGTGATCAACAAGAAGAATTTCACCTGGAAAACAGGAGGAAACATTGCATTCAACAGGAACAAAATCCTGAGCCTTGGGGATGGCATCAAAGAACAGTATGCCTCCAGGATTTCCACCAGGGATGCTCCGTTTGTTCAGCTTGCAGGCTACCCGATTGGCGCCCTTATCGGACATGTGGAAGATGGCTATTTTGACAATGAGGCTGAAGTAAGAAGCTCTCCTGCCTTTGCCAACCAACCGCCAGCCATCATCAGAAGAATGATTGGAGAAATCAAATACCGCAACCTTGACAATGATGCATCATCCATCTCCATCACAGACAGGATGATCATTGGAGATGTAAACCCAGATTATATTTTCGGGTTGACCAACAGTTTCCAATACAAGAAATTTGAACTCAATGTATTCATCAACGGTGTTCAAGGCAATGATATCGTGAACATGAATACCGCATTCAATGGCAACATTGGTACCTCAAAAAACATCAGCCAGGAAGTATTGAATGGTGCATGGCAAGAAGGGAAAAACAATTCAGCGGCTACGGGGCCAAAGGCCATTCGCCAGTTCTGGAGAACCTTGTTGTTCAGCCAAAGGTTCATAGAAGATGGAAGCTTTGTCAGGATCAAAAATGTGACACTGGGCTATACCCTTCCCTCCAATTTAATCAGGGGAGTGAGTGCCATCAGGATGGCGTTGGGGGTAAACAACCTCTACACCTTCACAAAATATTCTGGATTTGATCCTGAGATCAACAGCTATGGAGACAACCCCGCACTGTTCGGTGTTGATCTTGGCGGTTATCCGAACGCAAGGACTTTTCAGTTTTCAATTCGTTGCAATTTCTAATCACCTGTCCAAATAAACAAAGTGAAAATGAAACATAGTTTACCAAACAAATGGATGACCGGAATTTTTCTTGTCATGCTTTCGCTTTCCTCCTGCAAAAAAGCACTGATGGAAAAGCCCTATTCATTCTTGTCTCCGGAAAATTTCTACAAGAATGAAAGCGATGCAAAAACTGCCATCAATGGCGTTTACAGTGCATTGTACACATATGATCTTTATTTGCAACCCATCTGGAACTTGACGATGCTGGACGATGACCACGTTTCAGGCGCCGATTGGTTCCTGGGAACATCCGGAGCAGGAAACCCCCAAGGATACTGGGGTGTAGACGGTCCATGGGTTGGTTTCTATACCATCATCTCAAGGGCAAATACAGTCATTGAAAACATCGAACCCCTCAACCAGAACATTGATCCAGAAATCAAGAAAAGAATTCTTGGTGAGGCCTATTTCCTCAGGGGCTGGTCTTATTTCCAGCTTGTGCAACTCTATGGAGGTGTTCCTTTGAGGCTTTCTTCTTTATCAAAAGAAAAAGACATCAACAAGCCGAGGGCCTCTGTTGTTGAAGTATACAATACTGTTTTCAGTGACCTGAAAAAAGCAGAAACCATGTTGTTCCCTACAGGTCATCCAAAAGCAGGCGAAGCCGGAAGGGCAACCCGTGGCGTGGCCAAGGGATTCCTTGCCAAAGCCTATCTTACACTGGCATCTTGTGCTGTCAACAGCGGAAACGTGATTGTGCGTGGTGGCCAGGACAACGGCAATTACAGCTACCCGAAAACTACAGTAAAAGGATATGAGGGCGTAGATGCCAAACAGTATTTTGGATTGGCAAGAGACAAGGCCATGGAAGTCATCAGCAGCAAAGAATACAGCCTGTTCACAAGCTGGAAAACACTTTGGAGCAAGAGTGGAAGAAACAATACCGAACACATGTGGCAGATACAGTCCATGTCAGGCTCCAATTTTGTCAACAACCTTCACAACTATTTTTCAGCACTGTCCACTTTTGGAAGGGGCGCCGTGTGGGCCACCAACAACCACTACACTGATTATGAAGATGCAGACCTCCGTGCATTGGATGGCATCGCCCACAACTACCAGACCAATACAGGAACGAGGTATTTCTATCCATCTTCCCAGGCTGCATTGTACAAGGTGGTGAATGGACTTACGTATAACAACAATGGAACGACCGACAACAGGGCATACGTCATCAAATATGCTGATGTTACAGAGCCGACACTTGCCAACAGTGATGCCTACTATCCCATCATGCGTTATGCTGAAATACTATTGATTTATGCAGAAGCAGCCAATGAGGCCAATGGCAGCCCAACAACGGAAGCGTATGCACAACTCAATGCAATAAGGAGCAGGTCAAAAGCAACACTTGCTCCTGCAGCCATGAACCTTGAACAATTCAGGAGTTATGTGCTCGCAGAAAGGGCAAGGGAACTGCTATTTGAAGGCATCCGCCGCTTCGACCTGATGCGCTGGAATGTTTATCTTCAGGTAATGAACAAGATTTCAGCTGGCCAGAACAATATTTCCAAAGTAAGAAGCCAAAGAAATCTTTTATTGCCTATCCCATTGGGAGAATTAAACTCCAATCAGGCCATCAAAGAAAACAATCCTGGTTGGTAATTATCCTTTCAAACATTCATTCAATCCAACACAATGATAAAGAGCTTTTCAAAATACAATCACGCAGTCTTGATGATCATGCTGATCACGATGATTTTCTCCTGTAAAAAAGAGGATACTGCACACGCAGTGCCACCGACGATCACCGGGGTCACCGATTTAATCAACCGTGGGACTGCACTTTCCTCCGTCAAGTATGGCGAATGGATTGTCATCAAGGGCGCACATCTTGCCACCACCTTCAAGGTTGAATTCAATACCGTTTTGGTATCTGATTCAATGTATTACGCAGATGACAGTACCGTAACTGTAAAGATTCCTGCCAATCTCCCAGACCCCATCAACAATCCCATAACTGTTACAACAAAATATGGCACGGCTACCTATGGTTTCAAAATCATGCAGCCTGCTCCAATCATCAATGGATTCAATCCTGAAGCAGGTTTGGCAGGTGATGTGGTGACCATTTCAGGCAATCATTTCAATGGAGTAACTGAAGTAAAATTTGGCACAGCAGTGGCTACCATTGTTTCGAAAAGCAACCAGGAGCTGAAGGTGAATGTACCTGCAGGTGTGACCAGTGCGTTTATTACTGTGACCACGCCAGTAGGTACTGTTACTTCAGGATTACGTTTTGGATTCAAGTATGTCATCTATGATGAAAAGCTGCAAACTGGCTGGTCAAACACATCCTATAGCACAACAGCCGTTCTCAACCATACCACAACGGTAAAAAGGGGAACGACCGCCATCAGCAGCGCTTATACGGCAGGCTTTGGTGGCTTTAGGCTGAGCAAAGCTGCACCTGCTCTGAGTCTTACAGGATACTCAGCCATTAAATTCTCTGTATTTGGTGGACCTGGAACAGAGGGCAAGAGGGCAAGGGTAATCATCAATGGAGTCAGTACAACTGCTTTTCAAATTTCATTGAAAGAAGGTGCATGGTCTACTTTTGAAATCCCCCTTTCGAACTTCAACAATCCTGCAACACTGAGTTCAATTGAAATAAAGGAATACAGCGGTGCCATCGTAACGGTTTATTTGGATGACATCGGGATCTCCTAAATGTCTTTCAAGGCGTTGAACAAAACTTCAATGCTGTGAAGCGCGCGCTTGCCTGTGCCATCCTTGATTTGGTGCCGGCAACTTGTTCCTGAAGCAGCAATGAGGAATTCCTCATCTGCTTCGCGTACAGCCTTGAACAAAACAAGCTCACCCACTTTCATGGAAACGTCATAGTGTTCTTGCTCATAGCCAAAAGAACCTGCCATGCCACAGCAACCCGATGGGATCAGGCGGGCTTCGTAATGCTCAGGAAAGGACAAGGCACGCTTGACAGGTGTCATCGAAGCCTGGCTTTTTTGGTGACAATGGCCATGGATCTTGATCTTTTTGCTGGCAGCAGTGAAAGAAGATGTCGATATTTTTCCCTTGTCAGCCTCCCGCATGAACCACTCTTCAAACAAGAAAACATGTTGGGAGAGTTCCTTCGATTTATCAAGCAATGCCGGATCAACCAGATCAAGGTATTCATCCCTGAAACCCAGGATGGCAGAAGGTTCTACGCCAACCAGTGGTGTTGAGGCATTGATGATGGATGAGAATATCTTGACCTGTTCATTAGCGATTTTTTTGGCTTCCCTGATCAGGCCCTTAGAGAGATATGTTCTGGCACTGTCGGGATGTTCAATCATGCGAACTTCATAGCCCAATCTTTCCATCAACAAAATACACTGCTTGCCAATTTCAACGTCATTGTAATTGGAGAATTCATCACAGAACAAATACACCTTGTTGTCAGCCTGCTTGCCTGAGGGATTTGAAATG
>JAIPBY010000002.1 GCA_021738605.1 Chitinophagaceae bacterium
TTTTAGGAAAAAAGAAACAGTTCAACTGGAAGACCTGAATTGATCATTTGAAACTGATCATGGACTGCATGGGAAACCGAAGGTTCCTGTATCCCATCATGTCTACCTTGACACTGCCTACCGTTATCGGGCTTTCAATTCGCAAAGGAACATGGTTACCATCATCAGAAACCCATACACTCATGAGCTCCCCGCCTTCAAAAATAGTACCACTGATCAACATGGGCTTGAACTTTATGGCCCTGAATTTACCATAGCGGGTCTTGATGACTTCTTTTCCCATGTATCGGATATAGATGTTGTGGACCTCATCGTCCAAGAACATCTTAAAAGGAATTTTCTCTCCCACCTTGTATTTTGAGAAATTGATGTTGCGTGCATAGTAAATGGAACTCAGCACATCCTGCATGCAATCTTCAATCGGAAAGGTACCTTTGGTGCTTACAGCCTTGTTCTCTGCATGGTTGAAAAGCACGAGCTCATCTTTCCTGAAACCACCCTCTTCCACATGCCTTACAAATTTATAAGGCTTCAGTGTTGCGGTATCGATATAGGTTTCATACCGGTCACGCACTTTAAAAATCCAGTCATAGGATGGATTGGAAGTACCCAGGCCTACCACATGGTAAACAGGCCTGGCATTGAGCTTTTCATTAGACACGGTAAAAGAAGCCGTTCCAGCGTCTACATAAAGACCAATCACGTTGTAGAAAATTTTAAACGTGATCACTTCTCCTGCATTAAATGACATGTTGCTCAATCCACAAAAATCATTTCCAGCACTCAACCTGATCAGGCTGAGGGAGAAAATGGAGACAAGTAGTATTTTGTGGAAACGTCGCATGCTGCAAATATAAAACCATTCGCACTTGGATTTTGTTCTGCGAATTACCACAAGAATAAAGTTTTCTTAAAAAGAGGATTGGATAATTTTTATCTGGATCGGTAACGCAACAATCCAATGGCGCCAACCGCAGCGGGCAACATCAGGTTGATCAGCCAAACGGCAGTTACAGAAACCGCTATTCCCAATGCATTACCCGTCAGTGACCCCATCAGCAGCAGGGCAAATTCCCAACGCAGCCCCAGTTCCAAAAAAGAAAAAGTAGGTACAATAGCAAGCCACAACAGCATGATGGAGATGGCTGCAAATGTATCACGGAAGCCAATCCCGGTATTGGTCAGCTTAAAAAGCAACCAGTATTGGAGGATGAAAAAAGCAAACCGAAGGGATGAGAGCAGCAATACTTTCAAGAGGATACTGTTGGGTATGGTATTCAATGTCCCAAGCTTATCCCGGAATTTTCCGAGCATGCGCAGCGAGAGAATCCAGTTGAAAACCATGCCTGCCTTGAAATACAGCAACATAAAAAAAATGATGGTCAAAGGAGTGGCCCATAACAGGATGGTTTGTACCGCCTGCAGTCCTGCACCTGTGGGGTATAGATGCTGATCCTGCCATTCCATGCAAAGGGCAATGCTTCCGGCGATGCAGGTTATGATCAGCTGTGCAAAATTGCCAATGACAGTATAAGCAGTACCCTGCAAGCGCTGTCCACCGGGAAGATGCATCACCCTTCCGGCAAATTCACCCATCCGATTGGGTGTAGCAATGGACAAGGCAATGCCCGATAAAATCATCCTGAATGCCTCAGGCAGTTTGATGGGATGCGCAGTGCTCAACATGACCTGCCATTTCCTGGCCTCCAACAACCACTGCACCAACATGATTACCAAGACCAATAACAACAACAAAGAACCCCATCCCCGAAGCGATACAAGGAGGGAAGAGAAATGCAAAGGCAAGTCTTTCTGTCCGGTCACCTGCTTGAATACATTGTAGCTCAATAGCATGAAGAGAGCCGGCCCAAGCAGGTAATTGAGTAATATTTTGATACTTTTGTTCAGTGTGATTGCTTATCCCTTCAAAAATAAACCCAGTTGACGCAGAAAAGTAAAATTATTTTAGGGATTGATCCGGGAACCGTGATCATGGGCTATGGAATCCTGTCTGTGACGGGTAAGCAGATCAAGATGCTCGAGATGAATGTGATCAAGTTGAATGGGAAAAAGGACATGTTTGAACGCCTGGGCACCATCAACACAGTCATTCAGGAAATCATCGATAAATACAAGCCAGACGACATGGCCATTGAAGCCCCCTTCTTTGGGAAAAACGTACAAAGTATGCTCAAACTCGGACGGGCACAGGGTGTAGCCATTGCGGTTGCCATGTCTAATGGCTTGGCGGTAGCAGAATATTCACCCAAAAAAGTCAAACAGTCGATTACCGGCAATGGCAATGCCAACAAGGAACAAATCTGGAAGATGCTCAACAGCATCATGCCGCTCACCAATACCATCAAATACTTTGATGCATCAGATGCACTGGCGGTGGCAGTTTGCCATCATTTCAACGCACATGGCCTGGTTACAACCGTTGCTGCAACAAAGAAAAACAGCCGAACCAAAAAATCAGGAGGTTGGGAGGATTTTATCAAGAACAATCCTGGAAGGATTGGATAAAACCCAGAAAGATTTACTTCAACTTGATGAGAAAATAAATGGCGGGGAGAAACAAAATCAGCTTGAGAAACTCAAATGCCCCCACAGCAAGGTCAAGCCCCATGTGTGCCACCACAATTCCCAGAAACAACCATGCCGCCCATTTTTCTTTTGACCAAATAAAAGAGAGGGCAAGAAAAAGGATGATGTTCAACAACGCATGCGCTGAAGGATACAGGATACCAAATATTGCATAGGCCCCAGTGAAAGAATAAACAAGGTCAAATAAACCCAGTGCAAACAAGCATCCGAGGAGGATCATTAAAAAATATTCTTTGTTGGCTGCCTTGGATGGATGGGTCATTGTTGGAGTGCTTGAAGAATTTTCTGTTGCGCTTCCTTCAATTCATCCTGAGAAGGCTTCAGCTTGGGTCTTGTAAAATTCAGGTCATCTGCTGTATCAATAGGCACCAAATGGACATGGGCATGCGGCACTTCCAATCCAACCACCGCCATTCCACAGCGCTGGCAAGGAAAAGCTCTTTCAATGGCCTTGGCAATGGGTTGGGCAAATTGTAAAACAGCCCCTAGATCATTTGCATCCATGTCAAACAACTTGTCTGTCGCCTTTTTCGGAACCACGAGGGTATGACCGGGCACAAGAGGAAAAACATCCAAAAAAGCATAGAATTGATCATTCTCGGCAATTTTGAAAGAAGGAATATCCCCTGCAATGATTTTTGAAAAAATGGTTGCCATGGTTATCAAATCGCAATATGATCAATGGTAAATACCACCTTGCCATTGGGTGCAACAATCTCCGCCTCTTCACCCACTTTTTTCCCAAGCAACCCTTTGCCAATGGGAGAAGTAACGGATATTTTCTGCATTTTCAAATCCGCTTCTTTTTCAGATACAATCTGATAGGTAACCGATTTTTTGGTAGCCTTGTTGGTGATGGTAACCTTGGTCAGGATGGATACCTTGCTGGTATCTATCGTAGATGCATCAAGGATGCGGGCACTGGCCAATTCTGTTTCCATGCGGTTGATCTTGGCTTCAAGCAAACCCTGTGCTTCTTTGGCAGCATCGTATTCTGCATTTTCCTTGAGATCACCTTTTTCCCTTGCCTCAGCAATGGCGCGGGAAGCGGCAGGGCGTTCAACACTTTTCATGTGTTGCAGTTCAACCTTCATTTGCTCAAGGGTTTCTTTGGTTACGTACATTATACTCATATGGACATCTTTCAGTTGGTCGGTTTGAAAAAAAATGAGCAACGCCTCAGTTGGTGCTGAAGCGTTGCTGCATTGCAAAGGTAAATAATTTTTGTAAATCAAGGCCAGGGCAACAAATCCAGCTTTTTGAGCAGGCTTTGGGCCAATTTGACCAACGACTCATGACTGGAGCCCGCAATGTGTGGGGTAACGATCACATTCCTGCGCCTCAACAGTTGTTGCAACATGTCGGTTTCATGGGCTGCATAGCTTGCAAGATCCTCATTTTCAAGCACATCCAAGCCTGCGGCAGCAACCAGGCCTTGGTCCAATGCACTGATCAGGGCAGTTGTGTCTACCACCCCACCCCTGCTGGCGTTGAGAAAATAAGGTCTTTTTTTGAGGGATGAGAAAAACTGCTTATTGGCATAATGATGCGTTTCCGCATTTAAGGGCAGGTGGAAGCTGATGACATCAGCTGATTCCTGGATGGCTCCAAGTGTGGATTCAATGATATGACCACCACTGAAACCTGTCTTGTATTTGTCGTGCGCAAGCACAGTCACACCAAAGGGTGAAAGCAAATGGGCAAAGGCCGATCCGGTATGCCCCAAACCAATGATCCCAACTGTTTTTCCGCCCAGCTCAAATCCCCTGTTGGCCTCTCGCAGCCATTTTCCTTCCCTTACTTCATCCCTGGAGCTGCTGATGTTGTGCAGCAGGGAAAGCAACAAACCAAGACAATGCTCACCAACAGATTCACAGTTGCCATCCGGGCTGCTCATGCAAACGATCTGCTGTGCAGTGGCTTGTTCAACATCGATGATTTCCATGCCACTGCCCAATCTCCCGATCCATTTCAAGGATTGGGCGGCTGCCAGGATTTCCTTGTCAATTTGGATCCTGCTGGCCACAATCAATCCCGCATAGGCAGGAATCAATTCTTTCAACTCCTGATGGCTTATTTTTTCCAGAGTATCCACCTGGTATCCCCTTTGCTCCAGCCCTTCTTTGAGACAGGAATGGGCAGGGGCAGTGATCAACACTTTTGACATCAATTCATCTTGTTTAGGAGTTCGACAAAATCCAGTACAGACAACTGTTCTGCACGTTTTGTAAATATGGGATCCAAGAGATCTTCCTTTTTAAAATAGGGCTTTAACGGATTCCTCAACTGCTTTCTTCGTTGACCAAATGCCAGCTTCACCAACAGCATGAATTTCTTGTGGTTGGTGATCCCAAAAGGATTGCCGGCATCTTCAAACATAATGACGCCACTTTTCACTTTTGGGGGTGGATTGAAGCAGTTTTCATCCACATCAAACAAGTATGTCGTTTTATAATAGGCCTGGGAAATGACACTCAAAATGCCATACTCTTTTGATCCAGGACCCGAACAGATCCTGACAGCAACTTCCTTCTGGAACATGCCAATCATGGTCTCGACCTGTTCTCTCCATTCAATTACTTTGAAAACAATCTGAGTGGAAATATTGTAAGGGAAATTCCCGATCAGGGTAAAGCGTCCGCTGAAGGGGGCATCAATCTCAAGAATATCTGCTTCGATAATTTTACCCCGCACATGAGGATAAGCTTTCAGCAGAAATACCACCTTCTCTGCATCAATTTCCACCAACTTGAGGTCTACGCCCTCCAACCCTTTCAGGTACTTGGTCAGTGCGCCACCACCCGGACCCACTTCCAGCAACTGGCTGTATTGGTGCGCATTGAGGGCCTCAATGATGCGGATACAGACTGTTTCATCTTTCAAAAAGTGTTGTCCTAGCGATTTCTTGAGGGTGTACATTGCGCCAAAATTAAGACAAAGATCCCCGTTTTCCTTGTACCTTTACTGTTCAAATGAAAGCAGAAGAGATGAGTGCTCAAAAAAGACCGGTAATTGGAATTTCAATTGGAGACCTGAATGGGATAGGAATCGAGCTGATTCTCAATACCTTTTCAGACGGACGCATCCTTGAATTCTGTACCCCAGTAGTTTTTGGCAACAACAAGGTGCTCAACTTCTACAGAAAGCTGATGCCAGAATTGAACATCAGTTACAACAACATCAAAGACATCGCCAAGGCCAATCCAAAACAACTCAATGTATTCACCGTTTGGGAAGAGGATGTGGACATACAGCCCGGTCAAATGACCGATACAGCTGGCCTGTATGGAGTAAAATCATTGCAGGCAGCAGTGAAGGCACTGAAAGAAAATGCAATTGATGCCTTGGTTACAGCACCCTTGCACAAATATGCCATGCAGAGCAGTGAATTCAATTTCACAGGGCATACTCCTTATCTCAAGGAAGTGTTCAAGGCAGATGAAGTGCTGATGCTGATGGTGGCAGAGAACATGCGGGTTGCCTTGCTTACTGAACATGTAGCCATAGGTGATGTTGCCAAAAACATTACCAAAGAACAGATCATCAAAAAAATCAACCTGCTCAAAGCCAGCCTTAAAAAAGACTTTGGCATCGATAGGCCAAAGATTGCCGTCTTGGGCCTTAACCCCCATGCAGGCGATGAAGGATTGGTGGGAAGAGAGGAGAAAGAAATTATTCGTCCGGCAGTGATGGAGGCAAAGAAAAATGACTGTATCGTTATGGGCCCATACAGTGCAGATGCATTTTTTGCCAGGGGAAGCCATGAAAAATTTGATGCAGTGCTGGCTATGTACCACGACCAGGGACTGATTCCTTTCAAGTCGCTTGCGCTGGGCGAAGGCACCAATTTCACTGCTGGCCTACAAGTCATCAGAACATCCCCAGATCATGGAACTGCCTTTGATATTGCAGGAAAGAATATTGCCGATGAATCCTCCTTCAGGGCTGCAGTATTCGCAGCAGTAGACATTTTTGATACAAGAATGGGCTATGCAGAAATGAGAAAAAATCCGCTGCGAAAAATTTCTGCAAGGGTAATGGCCAATGCAGAGGACGAAAAAATTGACGAATAGCTTTATTTGGTACCGAAAATATCTGCGGCCAATCCTTTGTTGATCTCGTAAGAAGCATAAGAAATCTCTATCCTTCCCTGCTTGCTCAAAGGCTTCTTTTCTTTTGATTTCTGGGAGATACTTGCATCATACTCAAAAGTTATTCCCTTGGGTAATTTGTAATCCTTTGTATTAAAAATCATGATGGCCTTGTCTGGCAAACCCCACTTGGCATATTTCCCATATTCCATTTCCATTTCGTAGGTACCGTTGTCTTTGGTAGTGGTGATTGCTCTTCTGATCAACATGGCCTTGTCATCAACATACAAGGTTGTCAAGACGATATCAGAAGATTCACCATTGGGGATGAGTTTCAAAACAGCGAGATCAGCACCCTTCCACAAGATACGACCTGCGGAGAGTGAAGTATAGTTGCCTTCGGTGATCAAAGAATTCATGTTGATGCGGATACCTCCTTTAGGCAATACAGAAATACCCCCATCTTTTTTAATCCTGAAAAGATCAGGGAATTTGTAGAAAATACGCACTGTAGAAATGGGTAATTTAAGAAAAGCCACATCGGTTTTCAGCATCCCTTTTGCCTCGTAATCCTTTACAGACAATAACTTGGACTTGAGCTTGGCAGCCATCTCTTCAGCAGATTGAGAAAATGACAATCCAACAGAACACACACCAATCAAGAGCAACAAAAACTTCTTCATGGAATTAAAACAACCGCCCTGCTTAAATGTTCAGCGCCAATGCTATAGAAAAGAGTCAGATTCCCTGTAGGCCTTGATCAGGGCCAACTCCCCTTCTGTGCCAGGTTTTGAATTTCCATGTTCCATTCCCATCACACCACGATATCCTTTGTTGTAAATATGCTTGAAAATATTCTTGTAGTTCATTTCCCCGGTGGTGGGCTCCTTCCTTCCTGGGTTGTCGCCAATCTGGAAATAGCCAATCTCTTCCCAGGTCCGGTTGATATTGGTAATGATGTTTCCTTCATTGCGCTGCATGTGGTACATGTCAAAAAGGATCTTGCAGGATGGGCTGTTCACCGCCTTACAAATCATATAGGTTTGGGTGGAGTAGCGCAAGAACAGGTCGGGGTTATCACTTAAAGGTTCCAGCACCATCACCAGTCCATGTTTTTCAAGGACTCCCGCACCGCCTCTTAACGCTTCAATGACATTGGCAGTTTGGATGTCCATCGGTAAACTTCGGTCAAAATTTCCTGGCACAACGGTCATGTGTTTGGCATTGCAACGCTTGGCCACTTCAACAGCGGTTTTGCAATCGCGGATGATCAGGTCCTTGAACTCCTGCTTTCCTGTGGCAAGGCTCATCTTCCAATGCCAACCATCGGTGGTGATCACAAATACACCCATTTGCATGCCCAGTTTAGCAAGGGTGTCACCAATCTTGGACTGCATTTCAGGCGTACGGTTCATCATGCCATTGTCTTCAATGGACCTGAAGCCCTGATCATGTGCCCACTTGATCTGATCAATAAAATCCTTTCCTGCATGAGCAGCGAACATCCCGTCATGAAATCCATAGTTGAGGTTGAATGTTTTGCCTGGTTCATTTACTGGTTGATATGCTGAAAATGCGGCTAATCCCGGTATCAATGCGGCTCCTGCCATGGATGATCTTTTGAGAAATCCTCTGCGTTCCATATGAAAAGAAATTTAATCGTTTGAAAAATGAAAACTAGGAACAATTTAGTTAAAATTGCATCAAATCAAATGCATTGAAAAAAATTATTCTAGCGCTCTGCTTTCTGCAATGGATATCAACGGAAGCTGGTTTTGCGCAAACCAATGTTTCCAAAACAGAAGAAATCAACATGCCCTTGTCGGAATTGAAAATCAAAATGGTTTCCATCCCCGAAGGAACTTTCTTAATGGGAAGCAACAGCTCCACCAAGCCCAATGAAAAACCTGCCAAAACAGTCAAGCTTTCTGCATTTTGGATGGGCGCATGTGAAATTACCCATGACCAGTTTGATGTTTTTTTCAAGGATGAAAATACTTCACAAGGGTCAAAGGTAGATGCGGTCACAAGACCCACTGCACAGTACATAGACCTGAGTTGGGACATGGGAAAAGGTGGTGGGTTTCCGGTTAACAGCATGAGTGTGGATGCGGCCATGATGTTTTGCAGGTGGATGTACCAAAACACAGGCGTTTTCTACCGGCTGCCGACAGAGGCTGAATGGGAATATGCTTGCAGGGCGGGCAGCAAGACCAATTATTTTTTTGGGAATGATGCTGCCCAGTTGGGTCAATATGCCTGGTTCAAGACCAACAGCAAAGAAAAATACCAGCGGGTGGGGACCAAGAAACCAAATGCCTGGGGATTGTACGATATGTTGGGCAATGTTGCCGAGTGGACAATGGATCAATATGCTCCCGATTATTTGAAGCAGATTACGGATGGCCAGTTGGACCCCACCAATCCACCCGCTGCAAGGTATCCAAGAAGCATCAGGGGCGGTTCTTATCTTGATATTGCCACAGACCTTAAGGTATATACACGCAAGTTTTCTGAACCATTTTGGAACCAGCGCGATCCGCAAATCCCCAAAAGCAGGTGGTGGCTCACAGACGGAATGTTTGCCGGTTTCAGAATTGTTCGCCCTGTTAAGCAACCAACTGCGGAAGAAGCCGAAAAATTTTATAAATTGTATCTCGGTAAATAACATCTTAAAACAACAACGATGCAAAACAACATGCCATTTTCCGGCAAGAGTCGAAGAGACTTTGTAAAACAGACCGGAATCATCTCAGGTGGAGTACTTGCTGCACCACTGATTACCAATGCAAATTTTCATTCCGGAGCCAGTGACGAAATCAAGGTTGCCTTGATTGGTTGCGGCGGACGTGGCACCGGTGCTGCAGTTCAGGCACTGCTCAGTAAACAAAATGTCAAACTTGTTGCCATGGCGGATGCCTTTCGCGACAGGCTGGATGATGCTTACAAAAGCATCACCGGTGACCTTACAGAGGCAGGTATTGCGGGTGACATCAAAAAATTGATTGATGTACCGGAAGAAAGAAAATTTGTTGGATTTGATGGATATAAAAATGCCATTGCTCTTGCTGATGTGGTGATCCTGACAACGCCTCCTGGCTTTAGGCCCATTCACTTTGAAGAAGCGGTAAAGCAAGGAAAACACATCTTCATGGAAAAGCCCGTTGCGACTGATCCGGAAGGAGTCAAGCGTGTATTGGTTGCTGCTGCAGAAGCAAAAACAAAAAAACTCAATGTAGTTGTAGGTCTTCAGCGCCACTACCAAAACTCCTACCGTGAGTTGTTCAAACGCAAGGACATGATCGGCGATATCACTTCAGCCCAGGCCTGGTGGAACAATGATGGTGTTTGGGTTAAACCAAGAACAGCTAGCCAAACCGAAATGGAATACCAGATGCGCAATTGGTATTATTTCAACTGGCTTTGTGGCGATCATATCACCGAACAGCATATCCACAACCTTGATGTAATCAACTGGTTCAAGGGTGGCTATCCCGTGAAAGCACAGGGATTGGGTGGAAGAGAAGTCAGGAAAGGAAAAGACCATGGTGAGATCTTTGATCATCACTTTGTGGAATTCACCTACGCCGATGGTTCCATCCTCAACAGCCAGTGCCGCCATATCCCCAAGACATCAGCCAAAGTGGATGAGTTGCTGATTGGAACCAAAGGAAAGATATTCTGCGGTGCTGCCAACATCAGGGACCACCAGGGCAATGTGATGTACCAGTTCGACAAGAAAACAGAAAACAACGGATACCAAAACGAGCATGTGGAACTTTTTGCAGCCATTGCAAAAGGAGAATACAAGTTCGCTGACGCAGAAAATGGCGCCAAAAGCACCATGACCTCCATCCTCGGAAGAATGGCTACCTACAGCGGACAGGTAGTGGAGTGGGACAAAGCGCTTAACTGCGGTTTGAACCTTCAGCCAACTGCCTACACCTGGGACACCCTGCCAAAATCACTTCCGGATGCTGATGGTAAATACAAGATTGCCGTTCCGGGTGTGACCAGGTTTTATTAATCAAGAAACCAAGTTCAATGATAAAAAGAAAGGAGGGATAAACCCTCCTTTCTTTTTATTTATCCGTTCTAAATAAATTTACCGGTAACCCTTCTGCTGAGAACAAATTGGGCATGGCTGTATTGGTGAATCCAAACCTTACATACACTGGATCTTTGACCGTTTTGGCAGATACCAACACGGTTTTTTCTTCTATCTTGGCCTTAGCAGGAACAAAGACACCATCTGCTCCTGCAATGAAAAAGTCGGTCAATTCTCCTCCTTTGCTCATCAGTGTTGTGGGTACATCCTTGAACTGAATCCTGATGCTTCCTTTTTCAACAGCATGTGCAGCATAGGTTGGGCTCTTGTAGGTCAATCCTTTTATACCATAGGTTTCAGCGAGTGCATAGTTGGAAAGCCTTGTCGCAACTTCTTTTTTGAGGTTGGGATGGATGTTTTTCACATCGTCTACCAAGTCGCTGATCACCACCATCCCGGTCTTGGGATGTGCTGCAGATGCTGTTTGCGCTTCACGAAGAAAAGCTCCATTGATATGGGTATCACCATAAGTATAGGGTGCGATTTGCACAAAATAAAAAGGAAAGGTTTTTCCCCAAGCCTTTCTCCAGCTATCGATCATGCTGGTAAAGAGACGCTGGTACATGAAGTGTGTACCCACATTGCTTTCCCCCTGGTACCAGATGCCGCCAGCAATTGAAAATTGCGTCAACGGGTAGATCATGGCATTGTAGGCTTCACCCCTGATATGCGGCCACCAGGCTGCTGGAGTCAATTTTTCAGCAGCATGCAAGAGGTCTGGATCATGGGTGATGATCTCTTCCGGCGTCCATACTTCGGCAGGTGTACCACCCCAGTTGCTGTTGATCAATCCCACAGGAAAGCCTGTACTGGCATTGACCTCTTTTCCAAAAAAGTACCCGATGGTACTGAAATGCAGCATGTCTTGCGGATTGCAAACAACCCACTTGGCACTCACATCATCCTGCAGCGTGGCAGAAGTGGATTTGGGCACATAGAAAAAACGGATCTTCTGATTGGTTGCATTGGGAGATTCTTCTTTTGCCTGCTTCAACCCCTGATCAGCAGACCATTCCATATTGCTCTGTCCACCGCATACCCAAACTTCCCCTATCATTACATCCTCCAGCTGTATCTCATTTCGTCCTTTGATGGTGATGGTATAAGGACCTCCGGCTGCTGGTGTTTTAACCTCAGCCACCCACCTTGCTCCTCGACTGGCTACAACCTTGTAGGTAGTGGTATCCCATCCCAGTTTGATCGTGATATTTTCGGCAGGTCCTGACCAGCCCCATAGTTTAACGGTAGATTTTTGTTGCAAGACCATGTGTGAGCCAATGATTGCCGGGAGGCGAACATCAGCCATGGTGATTGAAGCGGAGAGCAGAAAAGATATGAAGAAGATGCTTTTTTTCATGTAGATCGTTTTAAAAAATGAAAATAAGCAATTTATTTTACCCTTTTTCACCAACGATCTAATGAGAAGCTTAGGCGATACCTTCAGGACAAGATATCCTTGCGCCTGAAAACCAGGATGGAAGCAGAAAGAAATCCAATAACATGTAGAAACAATACCCCTGCTGACAAAAGCACGGCAGGAAGGTTCTCAATGGATCCGATGATTTGCTCGTTATTCTCATTTACCGTCACATCAAAAAAACCTTTCCAACCAAGCATGTGGCTGGTAAAAAGGTAAGGCTTGACCATATTGAAAATGGGTAAATCCAATGTATTGAGGATGGTAAATACGATGATGATGCTCATGGTGGCCATGATAGGGCCAATGGAATTTTCAGCAAAAAGGCTCAGGAAAAAACTGAGTGCAGATACGGTCAACATGGCGAGTGCCGCAAAGCCAAAAGCTGCAACATAACGCCACATCACATCAGATGCTAGGATTTGGGTCACCATATCACTTTTCATGATCAACATATCATCAGCACCAAAAATAAAAATGGATATGGCAAGGGCCCATACTGCCATCCAGAGCAACAATACAATCGTATAGATAGATGAAGCGATGAATTTCCCAATGATCAGGTTGGCCCTGCTCACCGGCTTCGTCAGCAACAACCTTAGTGTGCCCTGGTTTGCCTCACCAGAGATCATATCTCCGGCTACCAATGCAATCAAGAGCGGCACATGCACCAGCAAAGTTTGCAAGATGATGAAGGCCATCAGATATCCATTCATGATGTTGCCATTCACATCAAAGGAATCAGACAGAGACTGCATCCCAAATTTCATGTAGCTCTCACCATCTGCATAGAACCCCAGCTGAATCAACCCGACAATGGCCGCGATCGCACCAAAAGCGATATAGGTCCGCGGCTTGCGAAATATCTTGTACAACTCAATATAAACAATACTACTCAACCTCATTGCCAGATGTTAAAGAAAGAAAATAAGCTTCCAAAGAATTCATGGACCGTAGGCTGGAAATACCAATGTGATGTTCAACCAGGTACTTGGCCAGCAAAGGAACTGCATCAGCTGTGGTGTCAACCAGAACCTTTTGATCAGGAGAATTTCTCAGCCCCTTAGCCCACACTGAATTTGCCAACAAATCTTTGACCAATGGATTATTGTCTGTAATGATTTCCAACTGCACTTTGTCTGGATTCAACAATTCGTTCACCCTGCCTTCCACCAGTTTTTTTCCTTTGTTGATGATGACCATGCTGTCTGCCACTTGCTCTATCTCAGACAAGAGATGGGAAGAAACCAGCACCGTTTTTTTCTGTTCTTTGCTCAACATCAGGATCAGGTTCCGGATATCAGCAATACCCTGTGGGTCCAAGCCATTGGTAGGCTCATCAAGGATGATGAGCGATGGATTGTGCACCAGGGCAACCGCTATGCCCAGCCTTTGCTTCATGCCCTGCGAATATACCCTCACGGGGTCTTTGGCCCTTTTGTCCAGCCCCACCAATTCCAGGCATTTCATTACCTCTGCCTTGCTGATGTGCTTGTTGCTGAGCCTTGCAAAAACATTCAGGTTCTCATACCCTGTCATGTAGCGATAAAGATCCGGCTTTTCCACTACCGCACCCACCTGCTGCAAAATCTTCTCGCGTTCTTTTTCGATAGACATGCCAAAGATGTTGATGCTTCCTTTTGTTGGCCGAATCAAGGACAGGATCATCCGAATGGTTGTTGATTTCCCTGCGCCATTTTGCCCCAGGAAACCATATACCTCCCCTTCTTTCACCGAGAAAGAAAGATCGTCGACAGCGGTGAAGCTGCCGAATGATTTGGTGAGGTGGGAGATTTCGAGGAGCATTTTTTTATGAGATTGAGGGAAGTTGAAGGGGTTGAAGAGGTTGAACTTGCCAGCCGTAGGCTGGGGGGTTGAAGTGCCTGTTCATACAACAAGATCAAGTGACATTGGTTGGAAAATTATCAAATAAAAAAGGTCCGAAAGCAATCTTCCGGACCTTGGATATGTATGGATAGGGGCTGATGTCAACCCTAAACCTTATTTGTATTGGGGCATGATGCCTTGTGCAAGCGCAACCATGGCTTTGAGCCCATCTTCTGGAAGGTTTCCCTTCTTGAATGCTGCCAAAACTTCTGGAAGTTTGTTTTCCATTTCAAGCAGGAAATGTTCTTCAAAGTCTTTTACAGACCTTACTGCTACATCTTTCAACAAACCTTGTGTACCAAGATAGATGATCGCCACTTGCTTTTCTACAGAGGCGGGCTGGTATTGGCCTTGTTTCAGGATTTCCACGTTGCGTGCACCCTTGTCGATTACAGACTTGGTTGCAGCATCAAGGTCTCCACCAAATTTAGAGAATGCCTCAAGTTCACGGTAAAGGGCTTGGTCAAGCTTCAAGGTACCGGATACTTTTTTCATTGACTTGATCTGTGCATTACCACCCACACGGCTTACAGAGATACCTACGTTGATCGCAGGACGAATACCTGCGTTGAACAGGTTCGACTCAAGGAATATCTGACCATCAGTGATGGAAATTACGTTGGTAGGGATATAGGCAGAAACGTCACCCGCTTGGGTTTCAATGATGGGCAATGCAGTCAATGAACCACCACCTTTCACCAAGTGTTTGATGGAGTCTGGAAGATCGTTCATCTTGGCAGCAACTTCATCCTTGGCGATAACTTTTGCAGCACGCTCAAGCAAACGGCTGTGCAGGTAGAATACATCACCAGGATAGGCTTCACGTCCCGGAGGGCGGCGAAGCAACAATGAAACCTCACGGTAGGCAACAGCCTGCTTTGAAAGGTCATCATAAACAATCAGGGCAGCATTTCCGGTATCGCGGAGGAACTCACCAATGGCAGCACCAGAGAAGGGTGCATAGAATTGGAGTGGTGCAGGATCAGCAGCCGGAGCAGCAACGATGATGGTATATTCCATTGCACCATTGTCTTCCAAAGTTTTCATCACACCTGCAATGGTAGATGCTTTTTGTCCGATGGCTACATAGATACAATAAACAGGCTTGCCTGCTTTGTAAAATTCTTTTTGGTTGATGATGGTATCAATGGCAATGGCTGTCTTACCGGTCTGGCGGTCTCCGATGATCAACTCACGCTGTCCCCTTCCGATAGGAATCATGGCATCAATGGCCTTCAAACCAGTCTGCAGTGGCTCTTTTACCGGCTCACGGAAAATAACACCCGGCGCCTTACGCTCCAGTGGCATTTCATACAGCTCTCCTGCAATAGGACCTTTGCCATCAATGGGTTCTCCCAAGGTGTTGATCACACGACCCACAAGACCCATACCGGCCTTGATGGAGGCAATCATGCCTGTTCTTTTTACTTTTGAACCTTCCTTGATGCCGGCGCCATCACCCATCAATACTACACCCACATTATCTTCTTCAAGATTGAGTGCAATGGCTTTCACACCATTTTCAAACTCAACAAGCTCTCCTGATTTTACATTGTTCAAACCGTAGATACGGGCAATGCCGTCACCTACCTGAAGTACAGTGCCCACTTCCTCCAGCTCTGCTGATGTGTTGAAGTTGCTCAGCTGCTGGCGGAGTATCGCTGAAATCTCATCGGGCTTAATGTCTATCATAACTGCTGATTTAAATTGTAATCTGTTTATTGATTATCCTAACTGGCTTACGTACATGTTTTTGATGAACTGGCGCTTGATGTGCTGGAGGTCATGCCTGATGCTGGCATCAAACAAATTATCATCCACTTGAACAATCAAACCACCAATGATGGAGGCATCTACTTTTTCTTTCAGTTGGATGGTCTTTCCTGCCAGCATTTTATTGTCCTTCAGTTGCTCGGCAACTGCCGCACGAACAGCATCGGTAGCTTCAACCGCTGTGGTCAATTCGACCACTTTGATTCCTTTGTGTTCCCTGTATTTATCTGCATAAGCTTCAATGATCTCATTGATGGCAACAGACCTTCCTTTGGTAAAAACCAACTTGAAAAAGGATGCAGTGAGGGGTTGAACATGCTTGGAGAAAATAGCATCGAAAATGGCCGTTTTCTTGTCTCCTGAAACGACAGGAGAGACCAGCAAAATGCTGAGGTCCTTGTGACCAAGCCCTTTGATCAAATCAAGGTCATGCTTAACCTCTTCAATCTTTCCTGTTTCGAGGGCAAGATCGAACAGGGCTTTGGAATAACGCTGTGCAACTTTTGTTTGACGCATGTTTATTGGTTTCCGAACTGATGAAGTTCACCAGCCATTTGCTGAATATATTTTTCCTGCTCTGCCTTGTTATCGAGTTGCTTGCGGATCACTTTTTCAGAAATCTCAATGACCATGCTTCCAATCTGGTTCTTGACATCTGTAAGGGCCGCCATTTTCTGGGCCTGAATGGCTGCCTGTGCATCGGTTACAATCTTGGCAGCTTCAGCCTTGGCCTGCTCTTTGGCCTCATTGATCATCTTGTCCTTGGTTTCTTTGGCTTCCTTGATCAATTGGGCACGTTCTTCACGCGCTTGGGCCATCAGGGCCTCGTTCTCATTCTTCAGCTGGGCCATTTCTGCCTTTACTTTCTTGGCCGTATCCAACGCATCGGTAATGCCTTGCTCACGCTCAGAAAGAGACTTGATGATGATACCCCAGGCAAACTTCTTGAGAATGAAAAATACAATCAGGAAGGCCAACAGGGTCCAAACCAAAAGACCAATACCGGGTAATAAAAGATCCATGTTCTATATTTTGAATAACAAAGTTAAAAGTACTGCATCCTCCGCCCTGTGCATTGGATGCAGTGTTTTTTGGCGAAACGACTAGGCTTTCAATACAGCCAGCAGACCTGCGATTACCGCGAAAAGGGCAACACCCTCAACGAAAGCGGCAGTCAGGATCATGTTCGCGCGAATGTCGTTGGCAGCTTCGGGTTGACGTGCAATTGATTCAACTGCACCCTTACCGATCTGTCCGATACCGATACCGGCACCAATTGCAGCAAGACCTGCGCCAATTGCACCACCGAGGTGGGAAACGCTAACGTCGAGCAGAATGTTCATCAGACTCATGATACTTGGTTTTATAATTAAAAAAAAGATTTAGTGATGCCCCTCTTCATGACCACCTTCAAGAGCCTGACCAATAAAGACTGCAGTCAGGTTGGTGAAGATGAAGGCCTGAATAAAGGCAACCATTATTTCAATCATATAAATGAAAACGGCAAATGCGATGCTAAGTGGAGAAAATCCCCAGCCTGCAACAGCACTCATCGATCCAAAGATGAAAATCAACGTAATAAAGCTCAAAATGATGATATGTCCTGCCACCATGTTGGCAAAAAGACGGACAATCAAAGCGAAAGGCTTGGTGAATACACCCAAAAGTTCAACCGGTAACATGATGAAGATCCTCACCGGTGTAGGAACACCCGGGAACCAGAAGATATGCCCCCAGAAATGCTTGTTGGTGCTGAATAGGATTACAAAAAATGAAATCACACCCAATACCACAGTGAATGCGATATTCCCTGTAACATTTGCAGAACCCGGTATCAAACCGAAAATATTGTTGATCAGGATAAAAAAGAAAACAGTCAACAGGTAAGGCAGGTATTTCATGTATTTCTTTCCAAGATTGGGTTTTGCCACCTCATCCCTTACGAAAGTAATGACCGGCTCGATGGCATTCTGCCAGCCTTTGGGTGCTGAGGTAATGCCCTGTCCTTTTTTGTATTTGTTGGCTACGCTGATCATCAGCACCACAAGAATAATGAGAGCAAGAAACATCTGTACTACATTCTTGGTCAGTGAAATGTCGTAAACATGGACTGATTCATCCAGCACCTCAACCCCATTCTCGAGTTTTATTGCATGGATTTTATCGTGTTCCATCTTATAGCCATCATGAGATGCATGGCCATGGTGAAACTTAGAGGAAGAAAATGAAACCAGCCCTCTCTCTTTGCTCCAAAGGATGATGGGCAGGGGTATTGTAGCATGAAATTCCTCTCCATGTTCCTTCTTGAGCGTAAAAAAGTGGAACTCATGGGAGTCCTGGATATGCTCCATGATGACTTTTGCTGGGTCAAGCCTTTCGCTACCCGGTTCCTCATTCGCCTTTACGGAAGTGGAAACCAGTGCCAAAAAAAGGCCCAGGGTCGCTACCAGCAAAGATTTTAGCCTATGTACACGCATATACGCCTTGAAATTTTGCGCAAAGATAGCACGGAGTGGGTTAAAATTGCCCGAAAATCTTAAAAATCTATTCCCCATTTTTCTGTTGCTGCAATGAGATCATTTGTGCATAATTCCCTCCGAGGGCAAGAAGTTCCTCATGTTTTCCCATTTCTATCCTTTTACCCTGATCCATGACCAAAATCTGGGTAGCCTGACGGATGGTGGATAACCGATGTGCCACAACAATAGAAGTCCTGCCCTTGGTTAGCACCGATATGGCCTGCTGGATCAGTTGCTCGGTATGGGTGTCGACTGAAGAGGTTGCTTCATCAAGGATCAGGATAGCGGGATTAAAGAGCAAAGCCCTGATAAAGGAAAGCAACTGCCTTTGGCCCATGGAGAGGGTGCTTCCTCTTTCCATCACATCATAATCATATCCACCAGGAAGTTGCTCAATGAAGGCATGAATGCCTATCATTTTGGCTGCTTCCACCACCTCCTGCCTGCTGATGGATGGATCACGAAGGGTTACATTGTCATGAACAGATCCCGGAAAAAGAAAAACATCCTGCAACACAACAGCTGTTCCTGCACGCAAACTATTGATGGTGAAAGCTTCTATCGGCAAGTCATCAACCAGGATTTCGCCAGATTGGTGTTGGTAGAGCCTGTTGATCAGGCTGATGATGGTTGACTTGCCGCTTCCGGTATGCCCTACTATAGCAAGGGTCTCCCCTTCGTTGAGCTTGAAATTAAGGTTCGAGAGTACAGGATGTCCATCTGTATAGTGAAAACCAACATGCCTGAATTCAATCTTCCCTCGAATCTTCATGTCCCTTGCTCCGGGAGCATCTGTCAATACATCTGTGTTATCAAGTACAGCCAGTACCCTTTCGCCTGCCACCATGCCCATCTGAAGTACATTGAATTTATCGGCAATGACCCTGAGGGGCCTGAACAAAAGGTTCAACAAGAGGATAAAGGAAACAATATTTCCCGCTACCTGAACAGCTTGTTCCCGGTTCAAGTGGTAGGCATCCTTGGCTGCAAACCAAACCAATATGCCCATGGAAAAGGCCAATACAATCTCCACCACTGGAAAAAAAACAGAATAGGCAAAAATTGCCTGTATGTTGGCATCCCGGTGCTTTCTGTTGATGGCCTCAAACCTTTCCTGTTCTCGTTTTTCTGCGGTAAACGCCTGAATAATTTGCATGCCGGAGAGATGCTCTTGCACGAATGCATTCAATGCCGCAATCGCGTTTCGGACATTGGTAAATGATTTGTTCACACTCTCTTTGAAAAAATAAGTGGCCATGATCAGGAGAGGGAAAGGAATGATACAAACCAGGGTCAGTTGCCAGTTGGTATAGAACATAGCAGAAAGAATGGCAACGATAGAGAGAAAATCTGCCAGAATCGGCACCATGCCTTCTGAAAAAATATCATTGATGGATTCGATATCATTGATTGTTCTGGTGGTCAATGTACCAATGGGCGTTTTGTCATATTGCTTCAAATTGTAGGAAAGCACCTTTTCATAGACCTTTACCCGCATGTCTTTTACCACTCGGTGGCCGAGCCAGGAGGTGGTATAAGAAAAGAAAAAACGCATGGCTGTCTCAGCCAGCAAGAGCCCTACCTGCAGCAGGCTGATCCACAACAGGAAATCCAACACCATTTGGGATCCAGTAGCGCCGGACGCATTGACCCGTTTGAGTGTCAGGTTGATCATCATAGGCCGCAAGGGCGATGCCATCGCCAACAACAATGCCAGGGCAATTGACAGGTAAAATTTTCCTGCATAGGGTTTTGCAAAGGCAAAAATCCTGGCCAGCAATGGCCAATCGAATATTTTTTTCCGGTTTTCTTTCTTTTTATTTTCCATCATTCATGCATCCCACCGCCTATTGGTCCCTGTTGGAAAAAGCCTTGATGAACAAGGCCCCTAGGTTCTTGTGTGGGGGTATATAATTATCGAACCGTTCTTTTGCCACGCCTGTATTGAATTGCTTCTCCAGTTGATGCCAGATGCTGATCCAGTCTACCCCTTGCCCTAACCTGACGGACTCATTGATCATTTTCAATACCGGCTCATTGACAAGCTTGGTACCCACTTCTTTCGATGAAACGATATGGGCATCAGGGCAAATATTCAGCACAGTATTTAGGTTCTGGAAACTGCCGCAAGATCCCAAAACAATGATCTTGGCAGATGCAGGAAGCTGGTTGACTGTATACTTGAGGTGATAACTATGGCCGCGGTGAATAACAATTGTCGGCTGGAGGTTTTGAGCACGCAAATAACCAATCAACAAGGCCTGGGCCTTTGCATCAGGATCATCCCCCATCGAATTATCCAAGGGGAGATTGGCAAATATCCATACGGGCCTGCCCACCAAAGACTTGATTTCAACCCAGTTCTCCTCTTGCACAATTTGCCATTCTTTTTTTCCCCGGAACATGGACATGAAGTTGGCAAATGACTCCTTTCCATCTTTGTCTCCGTAGTAAAAAACCTGTTGTACAATACGCCCGGCAGTGTCAGAAAGATTGGACAAGGGAAGCGCATAAACAGGAGGAATACCATACTTCTGGGAAAGCAGCTGGGAGCTATCTGAGGCAGACATGAACAGCAGTTTGAGGATGTCATAAATGGCCACACCTCTTCCATTGCCAAGTGATTGTTGTTGTTTGAGGTTGTTCTCAATTTCAACCTTGACCAAATCCCTTATGGCTGTGTTGCTGATGCTCCCATAAGAATCGGCCACATCTACAGCATCTTCAAGGTTTAGGTTTTTTTCCAATCCACGCACAAATCCCTTGATCAGGAGTTTTGCATTTTCTGCTGGCATGCTGGACAAGAAAAGATCGAGCTTGTTGTACGCAGCGGCCATCCTGACAAATTTCTTGAATCGGTCAAACCTCACTTCCATCAGCAGTGCATCTCCCCCACGCTTTTGCATGCGTCCCATCATCCGGTTGTATACACCCGTGTAGCTGGAGGTATAGATGACCTCTTCGCCAGTTACAATGATATAATACAATTCTGCGGCCCCAAGCGGTTCTAGAATCTTGAAGCGAACTGCTTCTGGCTCATCATGCAAGGCGTTGATCTCATTGATAAATATTTCCTCAGCCTTGCGTTTGATCATGATTCCCATTTCCTCAAAAAGGATAGGCGTATCCTTTGCAAGCATATCATCCATGAACTGGATCTGGTTCTTGACCAACAACCGGTAGTAGGCGAGATTGTCTGTGGCAGTAGATTTGATGCTATCAACAGAAATTCTTCCTTTGAGGATGGAATGCAAAAACGGGAAAATCAATCTTCCTGAACTTTCATCAGCAATACCAGTGATCAGTTTCACCAGGGTATCGTCAATTGACCTTATCTTTTTCCCAATGGGTGTAGCAGCAGCAGCTGCATAATTGTAAAAGCTGGAGGGAAAATGATGTGCAGCAAGGATGATGAGGCTGTCTGCGAATGAAGCTTGAAGATAAGGTTCAATCCGGGAAAGGACCAGCTCTGGATGCAGTACAGCAAACTGCTTGAACATGATTATTCTTGATGAATCCAATGCTAGGTTTTCAAAAAAAACTGAATTTTCTCCCAGCAGCAACTTGTTGATGGTGTATGGAAAATAATCCACAATCCCAGCAATACCCATTCCCCTGATGTCCAGCCGCATGTATTGCCTATACGCTTCCAGCAAGGTTGCAGCTTCAGTGGCAGGCAGGGTATTGGAACGGAATGACCGCAGTAAATCTTCAAGCAGGATGTTCAAACCAGACAAATATTTGACCTTGATCCGGTGGTCAGCTGCACCGTTTTTTTCAATTTCCAGCTGGAGTGCATCGGTTTGTCGGGTATAGATATCGGTCAGCAACAGATCAAGATCCTGGTCCCTGCTGATGACAATCATTTTATCTGGCTTCCCGTCCAGCGCACAAATCCTTGATTGCAAGCCGTCAATATCCTCATGCAATTTTACCCTCCTGATGTCAATAACGGTATGGCTGCTGTCTTGGCCAGCAGCTGAAAAAGCCATAAACGGTAATAAAATCCATATAAACCTACGCAAAAGGAACATTCAATGTAAAATTAAGACTTAATTTCCAGCACCACCTTTGTAGATCGCTTAACAATTTAATAATCCAGCTTGAAGGTGTTATCCTGATCCTTAAGTTAACTTTGTGTAAACAACCCTTTATCATGGCGCCAGCCGCAAAAAAAATCCTGATTGCAGATGATGAACCCGATATTCTGGAAATCATCACCTACAACTTGCAGCTCCATGGATATGATGTGGTTACTGCCAAAGATGGAGACCAGGCCCTGCAAAAAGCCCGGGAAACCAATCCAGACCTGATCATCCTCGACATCATGATGCCCAAGAAAAATGGCATTGAGGTCTGTAAAATACTAAGATCTCAACCAGCATTTGAAAATACACTGATTGTTTTCCTTACTGCCTTGAACGACGAACTCTCCCATGTAAAAGGACTTGAATTTGGGGCTGACGACTTTATCAGCAAACCAATCTCACCGAAAGTAATGGTTTCAAAAGTGAACGCATTCTTCAGAAGGGTTGCCAAGCCTGAAGACTCCAAGGCGGTTGAGCTGGGTGATCTCAGGATTGAACCTGAAGAATACATGGTCTATTACAAGGGACAACCCATCAGCCTTGCCAAAAAAGAGTTCGAATTGCTCAATTACTTGGCCTCAAAGCCCGGAAGGGTCTTTTTGCGCAATGAGATCCTGAACCAGATCTGGGGCAGCGAGGTGATTGTTGGAGACAGGACTATTGATGTACACATTAGAAAAATAAGGCAAAAACTGGGCGTAGATTGCATTACTACGGTCAAAGGTGTTGGCTATAAATTTGACATCTGAGTTAGGCCTAAATAAGCGTTGAATACTGTAGATTGCAGCATGTTCGATTCTAAGAACTATTCTCCCCAAACTATTGCTTTGTTTTCAGCCACCTCGGTTGGCCTGATGGCTGCATTGATCGGTGGATGGATGTCCAACAGCATGGTTGGTGCCCTTGTTAGTTTATTGATCATTTTTTGTTTCACATTTTGGGTTGTACGCTTCTTGGTTGAAAAATTTATTCACCGGCAGATCAAATTGATTTATAAATTCATCAACCAAACAAAAGCGTCAAAAAGAGAGGAGTTTTTTCAGAAAAAAATATTGCCCATGCAAAGACTTGAAGATGTTGGTGAAGAGGTTTTGCAGTGGGCTGACCAAAGAAAGGTGGAGATGGAATTGCTTGAAAAAAATGAAGCCTTTAGAAAGGAATTCCTTCAGAACCTCTCCCATGAATTCAAAACGCCAGCATTTGCCATACAGGGTTATCTGGAAACCCTTTTGGCGGGAGCCCTCGATAACCCTGAAGTCAGTCACAAATTTCTTACCAACGCTTTCAAGAATACAGAACGGTTGATCAACCTGATTTCAGACCTCGACGAAATCACAAAACTCGAAAGCGGCAAACAAGAACTCCATTACCAGAATTTTATCATTCAAGACCTGATCAATGACGTGTATGAATCATTGACCATCAAGTCCGTGGCCAAAAACATCCATTGCCAGATCAAGAAAGGATGTGAGCAACCCATCAGGGTCTATGCAGACAAGGAAAAGATCAGGCAGGTATTGATCAACCTGGTTGACAATGCAATCAAGTACGGTAACCAAGAGGGAAAAGTTGAAGCAAGCGTTTACAAGACAGATGACAAAACCGTTCTAGTGGAAATAACAGACGATGGCATTGGCATTGCAGAAGAGCATATCTCAAGAATCTTTGAAAGGTTCTACAGGACTGACTATGGCAGGAGCAGAAACATAGGAGGAACAGGACTAGGCTTGGCCATCTGCAAACACATCGTTGAAGCCCATGGGCAATTCATTCAAGCAAGAAGCACACCGGGCATTGGCACTACCTTTGGCTTTACCCTGAAGAAAATAAAAGAACAGGTTTAAGCCGACGCAATCAAGTCCATTGGTGCTTCAACGAGGCTAGACAACTTACCATGAACCACTGACTCGACTATTTTTTCAACTGGTGTTGACAAAGAGAATGGCAAAGATTGTCCACCATCAAAAATCCACTTGTTAAAATATGCAGGGAAATAATCATCAATGGCATCAACTACTGCTACATTAAATTCCTTCAAAGCGGCAGCATTACAGGCCTGCTCATATTGCCCATGCATAGGTAATACCATCAACTGCTTACCCAAATACAGCGCTTCAGCAGGGGTCTCAAACCCTGCTCCAGTAATCACACCATGAGATCTGATCAGGCTATCATCAAACATGGCTTGACTCAAAGGCAAAAATTTTATATTGTCTTCCTGAACCACAGCATCGACCTTCTTTGAAAAAAGATGAAACTTAAAATTTTTTAATCGTTGCAGCTGCTTGACTACCACATGATCTGCATAGTGCCCAAGATAGACGGTTATATGCCCCTCATTGACGGGTGTGGCATTCAGGATGGAAGGTTTGATAACAGGAGAAAATATATTGTTATCATACTGTTTGAAATGAAGCCCTACAGATCTTGTTCCTGTCGCATAGTTGGACAATACCCATTCTCCCAGTGGATTTTTCACTTTGGGCCGAGGCACTTTTTTACTTACAAAACTTGCCTGATGCCCAAAATGGACAGATGGAATACCTTTTAATTTGCATGACAAAGACGTGATGCATTCAAAATCATTGATGACCAAATCGTATTTTTCAATGGGAAGAAATCTTGCTTCACTGAATATCTTTCGAAACCGTACTCCAACAATAGTCTTCATCACATCTATACCCCCTGACTGCTCATCATACTGCAAACTGACCCCTTTGCTTCTGTATGCAACAGGCATTGACGTTTTTAATGCACTGTTGTTACCGCTGAGAAAAATATCAACATCGCCGTATTTTTGCAACAGCGGTACAATTGCGTTTGCCCTGCTGATATGGCCATTTCCGGTGGCCTGAACTGCATAAAATATTTTCATCAGGATCAGTGTGTTGCAGTGGCAATTGAAGTAAAGAACAATGCCACTTCATCAGTAAGTACGTTGAGCATGGGAATCCGATTGTTGCTGCGCATCTGAATTACTTCCGGGACAGCATGCTCTTTTTCATTGAATGCATGGATGCTCCAGGCCCCTTCGTTATACTCCAGTGTTGTCAGATTTTCAATCCAATCTCCACTATTCATGTAATTGACAGAACCCAACCCCGTAGAAATGGTTCGTATTTGTGGCTGATGAATATGACCACAAATCACCGTATCATATCCTTTGGCGATGGCCAACTCTGCTGCAGTTTGCTCAAAATCACCTATCCATGCAACGGCCTTTTTTACACCATTCTTGACCTTCTTGCTAAGACTCATTTTCTCACGGCCCATTGTCTTGAGCACCCAGTTGATGGCCCTGTTCACCAAAATCAAAAGGTCATAACCATGCCCACCCAATTTTGCAATCATTTTGGCACTCCCCTTGGTTGTTGCATCAAATACATCCCCATGAAAAATCCAGGTTTTTTTACCGTCAATTTCAATCACCAACTTATCAACCATTTGAAAATTACCCAATTGTATACCACTATATCTCCTGAGCGATTCGTCATGGTTTCCCGTGATGTACACTATTTGTGTTCCTCTTGCAATCATGCCAAATATTTCCTTGATAACCTGCATATGGGAAGCCGGAAAATAGTGCTTTTTGAACTGCCATATATCAATGATATCGCCATTCAATACCAACAGTTTTGGGGAAATACTTCTGAGATAAGATACCAGTTCTGATGCATGGCATCCAAAAGTGCCAAGGTGAACATCACTGATTACGGCAACTTCTAGCTTTCTCTTGTTCATGATTTATGGGTTTTATAAAATTCCCTTTATACCATTAACCGAATGTTAGCAAGGCGTAAATAAATCTTGATGTAAACCTGAAGGAATTGTTATGTAGTGGCCTCAGCATAGAGATGCTGAACCAGTCCATCCGCCAGCCCAATTTTGGGAACCAGCATCTCTTCCATGTTGCCCCATTTCATGATTTGAAGGTAAATCATCAGTGCAGGAACAATCACATCAGCCCTGTCTGGCCGGAGGTTATAGAGGCGTATTCTGTCTTCTACTGTGCAAGATGAAAATTCTTTGTAATAATCTTTGAGCACATCGATGTGCAGGGGCTTGCCATCTTTTTTCTTGCTGAGAGAAAATATCTTGTTGATATTGCCTCCGGTTCCTATGGCAATGGTATTTTTTTGACCGCGTAAATTATCACGCAGTGCCTCTTTCATTTCTTGCCAATCAGCATCTGTAACCATGTTCTTGAGCAAACGAATGGTCCCAATGTTGAATGAATGCTTGTATACCAGGGCATTGTTGGAAAAAAAGGTGAGTTCGGTGCTTCCCCCACCCACGTCTACGTAAAGGTAATTGTTGCTGGCGTTGAGGTTTTCTGCCACATGTGATTCATAAATCAAAGACGCCTCAAAATCACCTGAGATTACTTTTATGTTGATACCAGTTTCAAGAAATATTTTTCTTACAACCTCATCTCTGTTCCTGGCATCTCTCATTGCACTGGTGGCAACAGCGATTGACTTTTCAACCCCATAGGCATTCATGAGGTGAGCATAGGCCTTCATGGTTTGAAGGATCATGTGCTTTTTTTCCTTGGAGATCTCGCCGGTTTCAAACACATCAAATCCCAAACGCAGGGGAACCCTGATCAGATTGAGTTTATTGAAGTTAGCAATACCATTTCCATCCACCGTAACCTCGGAGATCAGAAGCCTGCTTGCATTGGTTCCAATATCAATTGCCGCCAGTCGCACGTTGCTTTAAGGGTTGTTTTTTTACCAGATAGTTATAAATCTCCTGCTGTGAACGCATTCGTTTTTTCCCAGGTGAAGATACATAGTTGTTGATAAACTCAGGATCCAAAATTCTTGCTTTTACATTGTCAGACAGTTGGATTTTCAATACTTCCAACAACTCCTTCTTCAAGTCGTTATCGACAATTGGACATGCTGCCTCTACACGATGATCAAGATTCCTCACCATCCAATCTGCACTGGAGATATACACCAAAACATTCCCCCCGTTATGAAAAACCAAAATCCTGGCATGCTCCAAATACTCATCGACGATGCTGATCGCATAGGGCGATGCCTGCTTTTTCTTTATTTGCGTTTTAGCAGAATATATACCACGAATAATGAGGTTGACTTCAACGCCAGCCACAGAAGCCTGATTGAGTTTTTCAATCAGGGAAACATCACTGAGCGAGTTCAACTTAAGAGTAATGGAGGCAGGAAATCCCTTTTTTGCTTCCTTAATCTCCTTGTCAACAAGCTCAGTTATTTTCTTCCGCATGCCGACCGGACTTACCAACAAGGTTTTGCACTCTTCAAGGGTACCTGCGTGTGAGACTGGATTCTCAAGATAGTAGAATATCCTGTTGATATCCGCCATGATGTTCCTGTTGGAAGTAAGCAGGCAATGATCGCCGTAAAAATGAGCCGTTTTTTCATTCAGGTTTCCTGTACTGACAAAGCCATATTGAATGGTTTTGTTTTGCACACGCTTGTTGATGATACATACTTTTGCATGTACTTTCATGTTTGGAATGCCTAAAATAACTTTTACACCCTCCTCCTCTAACACTGTTTTCCATTCGAGGTTTGCCTCTTCATCGAATCTGGCCTTTAACTCCAACATCACTTCCACTTTTTTACCATTGCGGGCTGCATTGACCAAGGCATTGATCACCTTGGATTCTGAAGCAAGCCTGTAGGCAGTAATTTTGATGGACTTAACGTCAGGATCGATGGCGGCTTCTCTTAGTAAGTCAATGATGGCATTAAATGAATGATAGGGAAAATGCAACAACACATCTTTTTTGCCGATTACATCCGTTACCCTTATGGCGGAATTCAAATCTGGATGAGGGATAGCGGTCATTTTCCCTTTGGTTGCTGGAAACACATCAGGAAAATCCATAAAATGTTTAAAATTATGGATGCGTCCACCTGGAATGATGCTTGATTTACTGTTGAGCTTCAACTTCTTTGTGAGGTAGTTCAATAGCCCGCTGTTCATCTCCTTATCATATACGAAACGAACAGGTTTCCCTTTACGTCTTTTCTTGAGCCCTTTCTGCATCTTTTCTACCAGCGATGTACTGATATCGTTATCAAGGTCTAATTCAGCGTCCTTGGTGACCTTGAAAATATGCGCTTCAAAATGGTCATACCCAAAATAGGAAAATATATAGGGAAGATTGACCCTTACAATATCTTCAAGGAGAATGATATGTGTTTCTTTTTTGTCTGTGGGCAATTTGACAAACCGTCCAAGGGTTTTGGAGGGAATCTCAATCAGCGCATATTGCTGCTTGTATGCAGAGTTCTTCTTCTGCATCACCACGCCAAGATAAATACTCTTGTCCCGCAAATAAGGGAGTTCTGGCAAACTCTCAATCATCAGGGGGATGATATTTGAACGAACTTCTTTCTCAAAAAAATCAATGACAAAGGACTTTTGATCCCTTGTGAGTTGTTGATCATTCTTAAGAAAGACCTTGTTTTTTTTCAGTTCAGTCTGAATATTGACCCAGATCCTGTCAAATTCACTTTGTTGTTTCAAGACAATATGGAGTAAATCAACCAAAATTTCTGAGACGGCATCTTCCATGTGGAGATTGAGTTTGGTTTTGGACGAACGAAATTCTGCCATCCTTTTCAATGTAGCCACGCGTACACGAAAGAATTCATCCATGTTGTTGGAAAAAATCCCAAGGAAACGAATTCTTTGATTGATTGGAACAGTAGGGTCGTTGGCTTCCTGTAAAACCCTTGCGTTAAAACTCAGCCAACTGATATCGCGCTGTACAAAAGTCGACTTATTGACCATGTGATGTTATTATTTAGTATTTATTCAGGTGAAAATTAAAACATTATAACACAAGTTGTTTGATTTGATTTTTGTTTACAGTAACTTAATACAGCATGAAAACCATGAGGATAGTCATAACCATATGTTTTTTGGCTTTTGGGGGGTCAATTTCTGCCAAAGCTGATGCCTATGCCGAAACCCATGAGATTCGCTTTTCCTTTCTTGGAAATGAACATACCATTGAATACCAGGAACCACCCAAGGGATTCCCCAACAGCTTCAATAAAGCCAGCACCTTCCCCAACATGGTAAAGCTGCTGGATGCCTATTGCACTGATATAATTCCCGAATTGTCAACCATCAGGAAAAGGCTACATTTATCAGACTGGTATTACTATCAACTGATCAGAAAGGTGTCTCAACAGCTCGTTCCCAAAGAGAAAGACTATTGGGGATACACCTATTGCAAATGGTTTTTCCTGGCCAGAAGTGGATTCAATCCTGTGTTGTGCACCATGGATGACAAATTATTGCTTTACATCAAAAGCAATTCAACCATCTACAATATCCCCATCAAAGTAATTGGAGAAAAGCAATATGTATGCATGAACTATCATGACTATAACCATGATATACCCATTGAAAAAACAACTCCTCAACCCGTTCAGCCATCCTTCGTTGAAAATAGCGAGGATTTTAACTATATGATTGCTACCATGCCCGATTTCCCAGAAGAAAAATATGTCAACAAAACCATTGAATTCAAATACAAAGGGGAGACCGCAAAACATGACATAAAGGTATTCCCCGAGATCAAGGATTATTTCATCAACTACCCGGTAACAGACTACAGATTTCAATTCAATATACCCTTCAGCAAACTGACTTATTCATCGCTTATACCATCTTTACAATTAAAACTCAAGGACAAAACAAAGGAAGATGGAGTAGAATACATCATGTTCTTTGTAAGGAACGCATTTGGGTATGAAGCAGACTCGCTGATGTATGGTAGAGAAAAAAGATTTTCACCAGAAGAAACTTTGGCCTCAGATTGGAGTGATTGTGAAGACCATGCGGGATTATTTTTTTCACTGGTCCGTGAGGTGTATAATCTTCCCATGATCGTACTCAGCTATCCAGATCATATCAATGTAGCAGTAAAACTTGAAAAGTTCAAAGGAAAGACCATCCTGCACAATGGCAGCATATATACCATTTGTGAGCCTACACCACAAAAAAAAGTATTTTTCCTGGGACAGATGGAGAAGAAATTAAGCAAACAACCCTATGAAGTTGTCTATGAATATGTTCCAAGTAGATTTTGATTCAGCCCTATTGAATCGCTTCTATTTAGCATATACATTGATAGAATCAATCAATTGTTGAGACCGCTCTCCCATCCGTGTAAAATATTTTTCACCATTCTTGATAAACGAAAAAGTATTGCAAGAATCAGCGTTAGAAAAGTATACCACATCAACAATATCACCTTTCCCATAGAAATACAATTTACCCAGGGATGGACAGTTGTTATTAGCGGCAATTGGGGCACTGTTGACATCTTCAATGATTGGCTTCAATAATTGAAGATCTAAAATTTTTAAAACCCTGTAAAAACGAGGATTAGCAGGCGTTTTATAATAAATAACCGCAGCACTGTCCGCAGCATTGATTTGATCCATCTTTCCTTTGGGGACGATCGGCGTATATTGCCTGGAAGCAAGATCTTCTGATTTATTTTCCTCTCTGCTTTTACATGAGTTCAAAAATGAAACCAGCAATAAAAAATATAAATAATGTTTCATGGTAAGTCAATAAAAAAGCCACTTCTTTATGAAGTGGCTTTAAAAATACTATTTTTTGTTTAGTAAGCCTTGTTTTGAGGATCCCAGTTTGTCCAACCAGTGGTCCAATCAGCAGTACCCATGGCACCACGGAAAGTGGTAGCAACAAAATATGAATTCATTCCTGTGAAGTTTACACCAGTAAGGGCAGGTGATCCGGTTCTAGGAAGGAAGTTGGGTGCTGTAGAATAAAAAGGAGCGTTCAACATGGCTGCGTCAGCATTAGCCAAGGTAACAGTACCTTCAGCTTCAGCCTTTGTCTTCATCTGTGCTGGTGTTACAATGGCCAAAGCAGCTGCATCAGTCCTGTATATGGCTGCTGCATCGTTAGAATGAAGCAGATTGTTTCTGAATTCTGAAGTGTTATCAACAAAGAATGCCTTCGCAGTAGCAGCAGATTCGAATGAAAGTCCACCTTTAGGCCATCCGATGATAATAGAATTTCTCAAAACAAACTGAGTTGCTCTTCTCCACCTGTTTCCAAAATTGTGGTTCGCTGCAGTTCCAGTTGCATTGTTGGCACCCACAAAGGTAAAATTACTCAATTGAGGCCTTGTAAAAGGAGCAGCAGTTGTGCCTGTACCATCATTATCACACTCAATACCATTTGCTGCGTCACCACCATCTACAAAATCAGGTTTGCGACATGCAATACCGTACTGTATTTTACCAGTGTATCCAAAATCGAAATCATAGTCGTCATCAGCAGTCGCAAAAGCTACAAGGTTCTTGCAATTTACTGTACCGCCAAAAAACTCATAGGCATCATCATTACCAAAAGAAACCTGAACATTTTCAATGATGGTGCCAGAGCCAACACCACCCATGGTAAGTCCATTGATTTCAGAACCGGGCTCTGCTGCAATACCAGCATATTCAATACGAACAAAACGCAGGATTCCACTTTCATCATTGGCTACAGTACCACCATACTTACGGCCAACACCACCTTCAACGACAGGAGCCGGATCCTGAGGGCGGTTTGTCGGAGCCTTACCCAAGAGGATAATGCCACCCCAGTCACCAGGCGTTCTTTGTCCGATTGCTTTTCCGCTGGTGAATACAATGGGTTCTGTAGGCCTTCCGTCAGCAATCAACTTGGCACCCCTTTCAATGATCAAGGCACCTTTCTCGGTGATGTCACTGACAACAACACTTCCAGGAGCTAAGGTAAGGGTATTCCCTTCGGTGATATAAACATAGCCTTTGAGCGTATATTTACCCTTGGGCAAGTAGTAACTTTTGCTCAATATACCCTGGATTATACGTCCGTTGGTAGCAGGATCCTGAGGATCTGTACCTACAGCTCCGCCACCGGTTGTATTGTTGATGGTTTCCTCGAAATTAACCTTGATACAAGAACTGAAAGAGAGCATTGCGATGGAGAAAAGTCCAAAAAGGATTTTTTTCATAAACTGTGTTTTGTCTGTTTGTTGCTAAAGATTTTTATTTATTTTTTTTGCTGATGTTGAAGTCATAAGTGAAACCAACTGTAATGGTAGAACCCGGCTTATAGGCATTGAAAAGCCTGTCCACACCCTCTTTGTATGCAGTAGCTTCATCAACGTTTTCATAGAAATAAAATGCATTGTTGAGGATATCTGCGAAATTGATTTTCAACTCTCCCTGACCAGCCAATACTTTTTTGGACAACTGCAAATCCAACTGGTTTCTTGGACGCTCAAATACGTTGGGGAACTCATCATTTCCAACAAGTGTCAATCTCTCACCAACCCTGTTGTAGAGCAAAGAAGCATTGAATGAAGAACCATTGTATTGAAGACCAGCATTGATCAAGTACGGAGACTGACCTTGCAATGGCCTGTTGGCTTTTATTTCCTTGTTTCCAGCACTCAGGTCTTTGAAAACAACCTCTGACTGAATGAAAGTATAGTTACCAAAAAAGCTGAGGTTTTTCAAAGATGGGGACAGAAACTCAAGTCCTTTCCTAACCTCGAGCTCAAAGCCAAGAGTGGTAGCACTTACAGCGTTTTGGTAGAAATATCGGCGAGAATCAGCATTGCTGGATGGATCAAGCCTGAATTCAATTGGATCAGTAAAATCTTTGTAGAAGGCACCCAACGTTATCGCCTCTCCAGCCTTGGGGTACAATTCATAGCGAACATCATAATTGAGAATCGAACTTCTCAGAAGGCCAGTATCACCCTTTACACCATAGTTCATTTCATAATCATAGAACGCAAATTCTGCAATTTCTCTGAACTCAGGGCGGGCAACCGTTCTGCTGGCAGAAAGCCTGACATTCTGTTTATCGCCAGCGTTGATGACCATATTAATAGAAGGAAGATAATCCCACTTCTCAGTAAGCTTTGTATTTCTCAAACCAGTCTGGTCTTTTGATGTAAGCAACTGCTGAAAATTTTCAGCACGCAATCCCCAAATGAAACGAAAAGGTCCAACCTTGTTATCCAACATTCCATAGGCGGCATTCAAAATGGATACTCCAAAATACCTATCCTGGTTGTTGGTAAACTCATCAAGGATATACCCGTTTTGACCCATGTTATCATAGAAGAAAGCAGATTCAACAGGCTTGTAGGCATTGGCAGCTACAAAAGAGTTGAGGTTGGTTGTAACGTAACGGAAAATCCGGCTTTTGAAATCACGAACCCTGGCAAGGCTGGAGCCACCAAGCTTCAGTGTTTGTTTATCCTTGCCACCCCAGTTCATCGGTACAATAAACTGTCCACCACCACCAAAACTATAATCACTCAACTCACTGTGAAATCTTCTGGTATCGTCCGGATCAATCTCAAACTTTTCATTGGTATTGATGGACCTGGCGTATAAGGCAGTCCGAAGGTCTGGCTGCTTTTTCAAGTTGTAACCAGCATTTCCATTCCATTTGAACTTGATGCCCTTGGCAGTGAGCTGGTGCTCTCCCTCAAGCTGAGCACTGTAGAGTGACCGCTGGTTGAGGTAAGAGGAATAAAATTGTATATCATTCAGCCTGCTGGTATTGTAGCCATTTCTGGTGTAATAATTGTCTTCAAACAATTGATTGAAAAGGTTTTTCAATGAAACCTTGTGTTTCCCCTTTACCCATGTAATATTGGCCACTGCACCAAGATTGGTCTGGTAGCGGTTCTGGTTGTCATTGAAGTTGAATATCGTTGTCCCATTTGCCTCATAAAAAGAACGCTCCACGTTGTAAACCAACATCGAATTCCTATAATTCGCTGCAATCAGGACACCAAGGTTTGCACCATTTTTTAAGCTATGGTTTTTGGCATATGTGATGTTGAATGTTTTGATGGGAGCTGCGTTGGTAGACACTTGCTGGTAAACATCTCCCCTGAAGAGCTTAGTCAACTCAACTTGCTTGTTAAGTCCTGCAGCATCCTTTCCCAAGACCCTGTATAATTGTGCAGTAGCTGGAAAACTATCTGGCAGGCTTCTGGTGCCATCATCAAAACCAAGCCAATCATATTGGTTGCGCTGATTGCTGATAAAGGGCTTGAAAGTTGATTGGGTATTGTATCCAAGGCCAAATCCTACCGTAAGTACATCTTTTGTAGGAATATCTTTTGTATTTACTTGTACAAGTCCACCCGAAAACTCACCGGTAAATTCAGGTGTAGCTGTTTTGTTGATGATAACATTGTCTATCAACGCGGCAGGGAACATATCAAATGAGAAAGCTTTTTTGTCTGGTTCGCTGCTGGGCAAGAGGGCTGAATTCAGCATGGCAGAATTGTAACGATCGGACAAACCGCGAACAATGACAAACTTGTTATCCTGCACTGAAGCACCACTTACACGCTTCAAGACCTCTCCAGTATTCTTATCTGGTGTTCTCCTGATAAAATCAGCAGCCAATCCACTGGACATCGCTGTATTGCTTCTTTGAAAAGTCAACAAGGCAATGCTGCTCTCTTGGCGACGGGTAGACTTGATGACGATTGCGTCACTGTTTTTGGTTTGTGGATCCAAGACAACTACCATAGCGTTGTCCCCATTGATGCTGACTTCGATTTCAGCAATTGATTTGGTATTGTAACCAACACTGGAAACAGTGAAACTGTATTTTTTGCCAGTCTCCAATGAGATGCTGAAATTACCTTCTACATCTGCAACAACCACTTTTTTTGTTTCTTCAACCAAGATAGAGGCCCCAGCAATAGGCTCATTTTTTGTATTGACAACCTTACCAGATATTTTCTGTACCTGCGCAAAAACAGATCCAGACAACAAAATGGTTATGACCAATAAAACAGATATCCTTAATTGTGAGAGCTTCAGCATACTTAAAATTGATATGCAAAGAAACAATCCCGGCATTAAGCAAGCGTTAGCACTATGTTAACCAATTGCAATGCGTATGTTACCGTAATGTTAAGAAGGGAAAATCTTGTTAAAATTTCCCATCTTTGTTAAATAAAACCATCGTATGAAAGGAATCATTTTGGCTGGAGGTTCAGGCACAAGGCTCTACCCGATTACATATGCCATCAGCAAGCAGATCATGCCGGTATATGACAAGCCAATGATCTATTATCCCTTGTCAACCCTGATGTTATCAGGGATCAAGGACATCCTGATCATATCTACCCCTCAGGACCTCCCCCAATTCAGAAAATTGTTTGGTGATGGAAGCCATATTGGCTTGAACATGAGCTATGCAGAACAACCCCTTCCGAATGGACTGGCGCAGGCTTTTGTGATTGGAGAGGAATTTATTGGCAACGACCCCTGTGCGTTGGTCTTGGGAGACAACATATTTTATGGTACAGGATTGGGGAAAACACTGGAAAAAAATGCCCACCCAAATGGGGGAATTGTATATGCCTACCAGGTCAGCGACCCGGAACGCTATGGGGTGGTTGAATTTGATCAAAACATGAAGGCCATATCCATTGAGGAAAAGCCAGAAAACCCCAAGAGCAAGTTTGCCGTACCTGGACTCTATTTTTATGACAATGAAGTGGTAGAAATTGCAAAAAATATCAAACCATCACCAAGAGGAGAATACGAAATCACAGATATCAACCTTGAGTACCTCAACAGGGGTAAGCTCAGTGTTTCTGTGTTAGACAGGGGAACAGCCTGGCTGGATACCGGAACCTTTGATTCGCTGATGCAGGCCTCTCAATTCATCCAGGTAATCGAGCAGAGACAGGGAATCAAAGTAGCCTGTATTGAAGAAATAGCCTGGAGAAAAGGATTTATCAATACTGATCAACTGGTCAAACTTGCCCACCCGTTGCTCAAAAGTGGATATGGAAAATACCTAATGGATTTGATCAATTAAGCTGAAATGAAAAAAATACTTGTTAC
>JAIPBY010000123.1 GCA_021738605.1 Chitinophagaceae bacterium
GCGGTCTAAGAAAATGGGTACTGGAATTGTTTGGTGCAACAATTGGCATTGAAGCGCGCATCCGCCCGGGCGTCCAGATCAAGTATCCTTGGAAATTGAAAATGGGAGACCATGTTTGGCTGGGGGAAAACTGCTGGATCGACAACATCACTGATGTCCATATTGGCAGCCACGTTTGCATTTCTCAGAGTGCCATGCTTTGCACTGGCAACCATGATTATAGCTCGTCTGGATTTGAACTGATGGCAAAACCCATCACCCTCGAAGACGGGGTTTGGATCGGCGCAAAAGCCTTGGTAGGATCAGGCCTTACGGCATTTTCACACAGTGTATTGACGGCAGGCTCCATTGCCACAAAAAATCTTGAGGCTTATGGCGTTTACCAGGGTAACCCTGCTGTGCTCGTCAAAACCAGAACAATCAAGCCCTAGATCCCATGAGCCAACACCCTTCAACCTCCCTCAACCTCTCTCAACCTCTCTCAACTTCCCTCAACCCTTCACCCCCCCAGCCTTCGGCTGGCAAGTTCAACCCTTCAACCCCTTCAACTCCCAAAATCTCCATCATCACCGTTTCCTTCAACTCCGCCAGCACCATTGCTGACACATTGAAAGCCGTGTTCAATCAAACCTACAAGAGGATAGAGCATATTATTGTTGATGGAGGCTCAACCGATCAGACGATTAACATCGTTGAAGGCTTTCCGCACGTTGCAAAATGCATTTCAGAAAAAGATGAGGGGATTTATTTTGCCATGAACAAAGGCATTGCAATGGCTTCAGGTGATATTATTGGTATATTGAATGCAGATGATCTTTATGCAGACGATGAGGTCATTGCGAAAGTTACCGCTGTTTTTGAGGACCCAGCAGTGGATGCGACTTATGCCGATCTTGTTTTTGTAGACAGGGACGATGTTTCAAAAGTAGTCAGAACCTGGAAATCAGGGATTTTTACACGCTCCTCCATGTACAATGGCTGGATGCCTCCACACCCCACTTTTTTTGTGCGAAGAGCCATCTACGAAAAGTACGGATTGTTCAATACAGCTCTTCGCTCTGCGGCTGATTATGAACTCATGTTAAGGTTCTTGCTAAAACATGAAATCAACTTATCATACCTCCCGGAAACGATCATCAAGATGCGTCAAGGGGGAAAGAGCACGGCTTCCATCAGCAACAGGATCAACGCAAATATGGAAGACAGAAAAGCCTGGAAGATGAATGGTCTCAAGCCTCATTTTTTTACACTAATTTTGAAGCCGTTAAGGAAAATAAAACAATTCATTTCACATGGGTAAAGTTGCATTGGTGACAGGCGTTAATGGGCAAGATGGTGCATACCTCACAGAGCTTCTTTTGAACAAAGGATACACGGTACATGGCATCAAAAGGCGCTCCTCCCTTTTCAATACTGCACGCATCGATCATCTCTACCAAGACCGTCATGAGAAAGGGGTGAAACTTACCCTTCATTATGGTGATTTGACAGATTCTACCAATTTGATCAGGATTATTCAGGAAACGCAACCTGATGAAATATATAACCTGGCTGCCATGAGCCATGTAAAAGTGAGTTTTGATACGCCTGAATACACTGCCAATGCTGATGGTATTGGAACCCTGCGTATCCTGGAAGCGGTGCGCTTATTGGGGCTTGCCAAAAAAACCAAGGTTTATCAGGCATCTACCTCTGAATTGTACGGACTGGTGCAGGAAGTACCTCAAAGGGAAACCACACCATTTTATCCAAGGTCTCCTTACGCAGTGGCCAAAATGTATGCCTATTGGATCACGGTAAATTACCGTGAAGCCTATGGTATGTTTGCTGTCAATGGTATATTATTCAACCACGAAAGTCCACTCCGTGGAGAAACTTTTGTTACCAGAAAAATTACCCGTGGAGTCGCAAAAATTGCCTTGGGTATGCAAGACAAAATCTACCTCGGAAACATGGATGCCAAAAGAGACTGGGGCCATGCAAAGGATTATGTTGAGGCTATGTGGCTGATCCTTCAGCAAGACATTCCTGAAGACTATGTGATAGCCACGGGTGTTACAACAACTGTGAGGGATTTTGTGAGAATGGCTTTTGCAGAAGTGGGTGCAGTGTTGGAATTCAGGGGAGAAGGCGTGGAGGAGAAAGGCTATGTTGTAGCCTCCAACAATCCTGATTTTCCGATTGAAATCGGTAAAGAAGTTGTGGCAGTAGATGCCGCGTATTTCAGGCCAACCGAAGTGGATTTGTTGATTGGAGATCCAACCAAATCAAAAACCAAGTTGGGCTGGAAGCCAAAATATGACCTTCCCATGCTGGTGAATGACATGGTAAGCAGTGATGTGAGGCTTTTTCAAAAGGAAAAATTATTAAAAGAGTCTGGATTTGATGTAAACCACCAAGAAGAATAATCTAACAACTTGAATAAGGACTCCAAAATATACATAGCCGGCCACCGTGGAATGGTGGGTTCTGCCATCCATAGGAAACTTCTGGGACTGGGCTATACCAATATCATTACGCGCACTTCCTCAGAATTGGATCTGAGGGTACAGGAACCTGTGAATGAGTTTTTTGAAACAGAGCGACCTGATTTTGTATTTCTTGCTGCTGCAAAAGTGGGAGGGATTATGGCCAATAACCTGTACCGTGCAGATTTTCTATACGAGAACCTGATGATCCAGAGCAATGTGATCCATTCAGCCTACGCAACACGCGTTTCAAAACTGATGTTCCTTGGTTCATCCTGCATTTACCCCAAATTGGCCCCACAACCCATGAAAGAGGAATACCTCTTGACAGGATTGCTGGAGCAAACCAACGAACCCTATGCCATTGCAAAGATTGCGGGTATAAAAATGTGTGATGCTTACCGGGCCCAGTACGGGTGCAATTTCATTTCTGTCATGCCCACGAATCTTTATGGTCCCAACGATAATTATGATCTCCAAAATGCGCATGTGCTTCCAACCCTGATCAGAAAATTCCATGAGGCCAAGCAAAATGGTGATCCTGCAGTAACCATTTGGGGAACAGGAACACCCATGCGTGAATTCCTGCATGCAGATGACCTCGCTTCAGCCTGTGTTTACCTGATGGAAAATTACAATGAGGAAGGCTTGGTGAACATTGGTACTGGAATGGATGTTACTATTACTGAATTGGCCATGCTAATCAAGGAAATTGTGGGATATGAAGGCACACTGGTCTACGATCATACCAAGCCCGACGGCACCCCTAGAAAACTCATGGATGTATCCAAGTTGACAAACCTCGGCTGGAAATATTCGATTGATCTCAAAGATGGCCTAAAACGAGTTTATGATGATTACCTAAATACTCACTGTTCAACCCCTTAAATCCCCCAGCCTTCGGCTGGCAAGTTCAACCTCCCTCAACTTCCCTCAACTTCTCTAAACTTCAAACACCATCTTCAGCTTCTTCACCAAAAAGCCCCTCCCTCCTTTCCCGTTTCATCAATTGAAAGCGGATGTTCACTCCCATATCATCCCGGGAATAGATGATGGTTCTCCAGATGTTGAAACATCGATTTCACTGATAAAGGGGATGATTGACCTGGGGTATGAATCCTTTACTGCCACTCCCCATGTCATGGAAGACATGTGGCGCAACGATAAAGCCACCATCAGCAAAGGATATGAAGTACTCAGGCAGGCCTTGGACGCTGAAGGCATTACCAATCAAGTGAGCATGGCAGCAGAGTATCTGGTGGATGGCAACTTTACACGCTTGCTGGACGAGAAAAAAGAGTTGCTGACCATTCAAGACGACAAGGTCTTGATAGAAATCTCTTTTATCGAGCCTCCTCGGAACCTGAAAGAAATCATTTTTGAGATGCTGATACAGGGTTATCATCCTGTTTTCGCACACCCTGAACGGTACAATTATTATTACAAACGTCTCGCTGAATTGAAAGCGATCAGGGATTCAGGGTGTATTTTTCAGTCGAATATTCTTTCATTTTCAGGCTATTATGGACCAGCAGCCATGCAATGTGCTGAGTGGATGGCAGACAAAGGTATGGTGGATCTGCTGGGTTCAGACCTGCACCACGAGCGTCATTTGGAAGCCCTTAGGCAGTTGAAACTGACCAAGGCACTTTCCAAAGTCATGGACAATATGGCTTATCCGAACAATTCGGTTGACGCTGTGTTATAAGGCCATGAACGCATTCACAATCAAAGACCTGGAAAACCTGACGGGCATCAAAGCCCATACCATCCGTATCTGGGAGCAGCGTTATACATTCTTGAGGCCCCAACGTACCGACACCAATATCAGGTACTACAACAACGATGAGCTCAAGAAAATCCTGAACATTTCACTCTTGAATAAATATGGGTTCAAGATCTCCCATATTGACAAGATGTCTGAAGAAGACATCCGCAACAAAATCCTCAGCATCAATGATGTACATGCCCAGCAGGAAAGGATTGTAAACGGACTGATCCAGGCAATGATTGACATGGACCTGGAGGGATTTGAGTGGACCCTTGAGGAGCAAATCCGTGCAAAAGGCATCGAAAAAACAATTCACCAGATTATTTTTCCTTTCATGGAAAGAATAGGGGTGCTTTGGATTACGGGACATATCAATCCGGGCCAGGAGCACCTGGTTTCCAATATCATCAGACAAAAACTCATTGTGGGCACTGAGGCGGTTACCCCAATGTTCCGCTTGAAAAAGACGGGCCTACTTTTCCTTCCCGAAGGAGAATACCATGAGCTGGGGCTATTATTCGTTCAGTACCTCCTGAAAAGCAGGGGTTTATATGTGTATTACCTGGGCTCCAATGTTCCGTTGGACGACGTTGAATATGTAGTCAAATACAAACAACCTGATTTCATCTATACACACCTTACTTCGGTGTCAAGCGTTTTCAACTTTGACAAGTTCATCCAACAATCACTGAAACGCTTCAGTCAGACTCCTCTCATCATCTCTGGTCGCCTTGCTGCTACCTACGAGAACAAAATCCCCTCTCAAATTCATTTCAAACGCTCGCTTCAGGAGGTCACCGCCTTCATTACCGAGCTGGTTTAAGCCCTGCGAATCAAGTGTTTAATATTTATTGAAAAATATTAAACAAAATTAGTGTGCCGTATCCAAGTTTTGTTTAATTTTACTTCATAAACAATTAAACAAAGCGGTATGTCAACACAGGAATTCAACCAGCTTCTACTTCAGAACTCAGAATACCTCAGGCCTTTTGCAGTAACCCTTACCAAGGACCAAGAAACCGCCAAGGACCTGCTGCAGGAGACCATGTTTCGCGCTTTGTCTAACCAGGAAAAATACAGTGTTGGAACCAATATCAAGGCATGGTTGTACACCATCATGCGCAACATTTTCATCAACAATTACCGCCGCAAGTCCAAGCAGAACACCATTTTTGACAACAGTCCCAATGAATTCCTGCTCGACCACAACCAGTCAGCTGTTCCCAATGGTGCTGAAACATCCATGCGGATGAAAGATATCAACAAGGCCATCCATGAATTGCCTATCATTTTCAAGCAGCCTTTCATGCTTTATTTTGAAGGGTACAAGTACCACGAAATTGCAGACATGCTCACTGAGCCACTCGGCACCATTAAAAGCCGCATTCACTTTGCAAGAAGACTGCTGAAAAACCAAATCAGCAAGTTTTAACTTAACTTTCCAGCGTGGGAAAAAAAGCAATCGTCATCGGTAGCGGGTTCGCAGGACTCTCCGCTGCCTCATTCCTGGCCAAGGCTGGGTGGGAAGTAGAAGTTTTGGAAAAGCATGACCAACCAGGAGGCAGGTGCAGGCATTTCAAGACCGAAGGTTTCAGTTTCGACATGGGACCAAGTTGGTATTGGATGCCGGATGTGTTTGACCGGTATTTTGGATGTTTTGGCAAAAAAGTCTCAGATTATTACGAGCTGATCCGGCTTAATCCTTCCTACAGAATTTACTGGGAACAAAACCAGATGGACGTACCATCTGATTACGCAGCATTAAAACAAATGTTTGATCGGCTCGAACCCGGTGCTGGAGAGCAACTGGATGCCTTCATGGCAGAGGCTGAATACAAGTACCGTGTTGGTGTCAACAAACTGGTCTTTAAACCAGGACAATCGCTTTTTGAGTTTTTGGACAAGGAACTGATTGCAGGATTATTTCGCCTGGATGTGTTCAACAACATCAAGTCTCATATCGGAAAATTTTTCAAGCATCCGCAGCTCCGTCAGATGATGGAGTTCCCGGTCTTGTTCCTGGGTGCTCTTCCTGAAAATACACCAGCACTGTACAGCCTCATGAATTATGCTGATGTGAAACTGGGTACCTGGTTTCCCCGTGGAGGGATGTACAAGATTGTGGAGGGCATGCACAAGCTTGCTGTTGAGCAAGGGGTGACCTTTCATTTTAACCACAATGTTTCTTCGATCATTGTTGAAAATGGCATTGCCAAAACTGTGGTGGCCGACAATGGAAAACAATTCCATGCCGATGTGGTGATTGGTGGTGCCGATTATCATTTTATAGAAACCAAACTCCTTGAAAAGCAGTACAGGAGCTATTCTGAAGGATATTGGGACAAGCGTGTTATGGCGCCGGGCTGCTTGATCTATTATGTGGGCATCAATACAAAAATTCCTGACCTGCCTCATCATTCCTTGTTTTTTGATGTTCCATTTGATGAGCATGCTGCTGAGATTTACACCCATCCGGAATGGCCCAAGGATCCGCTTTTTTATCTGAGCGCAACCTCGGTAACAGATCCTACCCAAGCACCCGAAGGGTCAGAAAATCTTTTCTTCCTCATTCCTGTTGCAGCAGGGCTGGATGGGGATGACGAAAATACCCGGGATCATTATTTCAACCTACTGAGTGAACGTTTGAAAGAAAGAACCGGTGTAGACATCAGAAACCATGTGGTGTATAAAAGGTCTTACGCCTACGCAGATTTTGTGAGCGACTACAATGCTTTCAAGGGCAATGCATATGGTTTGGCCAATACCTTGATGCAGACTGCCATCCTCAAGCCATCCTGCAAAAGCAAAAAAGTTAAAAACCTGTATTATACCGGTCAGCTGACAGTCCCCGGGCCAGGAGTGCCTCCAAGCCTTATCAGTGGCGAGGTGGTAGCCCAATTGGTAGACAAGGAAAATGGCGAATGACCAAGTGGAAACTGATGATAGATGATTTTATCAGTAGAAATGTTGAACAAAATGAAGTTTTTCAAGGTTATTGTTTAACTTGAAAGCCAAAACAAGCATAATTTACCCATACAAACATGATTGGAATCTTTCATAATGTTGCCCATGAGTGCAGTCGCATCACCACACAGCGCTACAGCACTTCATTCAGCAGTGCCATAAAACTGTTGCACAGCAACATTCAGGGTCCGATTTATGATATTTATGGTTTC
>JAIPBY010000124.1 GCA_021738605.1 Chitinophagaceae bacterium
TTTCGGGAGGCATGATTCCTGTTGAAGCCACGAAACACATTGGCACCATTGCGGAATACATCCAGGGCGCTTACCAGACAGTCGAACAGATGACTGGTGTGAAATTTGGCAAGGATTACCTCTGGCATATCTTCAATCCTGACGAGAGCGATTGGTACCCCAACTCAGAAATGGCCGCCATTGCCTTGGCCATTTTCAGGGAAATCTATCCTGGTCAAACCATCGCTTTTGCATCAGATCTTCAATATGCCCTGTATGAAGAAGGGAGGGACCTCACAGACAAGGAGGCCTACCGGCACTTGCTCGAACAATACGATATCGATGCTGAAGTCTTTTATCAAAAACTCGGAAGTGAAGCCTACAAAGAAAAGGCCTATTATGACTTTAGCCTGATCAAACAATTGAAAGTAAATGGCTTCCCTACTGTATTCCTTCAGCTTGAAGACAGCAAACTGTACATGATTGCCCGGGGTTTCAGCACCCTGGAGGCTGTTGAGGAGCGAATGAACAAGATCCTGGCCGAAAACAATATTCAGTAAAATGGTTGTAACTTGCAACACTAAATCGTGGACATGGAATACAACAAACTCATATCAGTAACAGGATTTTCAGGACTTTTTGAACTAGTAACCAGCAAGACTGACGGTGCCATCGTTCGTTCCCTGGAAGACAATACAACCAAATTTGTTTCAAGCAGAGTGCACCAGTTCTCTCACCTGGAATCCATTGAAGTGTATACCACCGATGAGAATGTAAACCTTGCTGATATATTCAAGGCAATGGACGCTTCTACAGAAGCCCTTCCTTCCGAAAAGGACAACAAGGCTGTAAAAGGTTATTTTGAAAAAGTATTCCCTTCCATGGATTTCGAAAGGGTGTACAGCAGCGATATGAAAAAAATGGTTCGTTGGTTTGGTGTCATCAAACAACAGAACATCGAAATCGTCCTCCCCGAAATGGATGAGGAAGAAGAAGAAGGCAACGAGGGCTAATATCCTTCCAAAAACACATACCATGCAATACAGCGCCGATATTCAGAAACTGAAGCACAGTTTCCTGCCCGAGCATTTCAGCCTGACAGACTGGGCAACGCTTGAACCCTATTTCATTCAACTCCAAAACAGGGAAATCAACTCAAGTGAGGACCTGGAACAGTGGCTGAAAGACATGAGCGAGATGGAGGCATTCATCAGCGAGGATGCTTGCTGGAGGCAGGTGCGCATGACCTGTGACACAGAAAACAAAACATTGGAAGAGGCTTTCAATTTCTTCTTCATGGAGATCCAGCCCAAGATCCAGCCCTATGCTGATATCCTCAACAAAAAACTGGTTGAATGCCCCTTTACAAAAGGGCTGGACCAGGAAAAATATTTCACCTATCTCCGCTCTGTCAGAAAAAGCATCGATCTTTTCCGCGAAGCCAATATCCCCTTGCAGGCTGAATCAGCCGTATTGCAACAACAATATGGCACCATTGCAGGGAAGATGATGATTGAACAGGATGGACAGGAATACACACTCCAACAGGCAGGAAAATTCCTTGAAAGCGAAGACAGGAACATTCGTGAAACGGTGTACAAGAAAATTTCGGAAAGAAGGTTGGTAGACAAAGAACCATTGAACGAGTTGTTCAGCAAACTGGTTGCCCTCAGGCACCAGGTTGCCCTCAACGCTGGCTTCAGCAATTACCGTGATTACAAATTTGCGGAGATGGGCCGTTTCGATTATACGCCTGCTTCCTGCTTTCAATTCCACGAAGCCGTCAAAAAAGAAGTAGTCCCCCTGGTGAACCAGATCTACCAAGAACAACAACAAAGATTGGGCCTGGATACCATGCGCCCTTGGGATACAGAAGCAGAGCCCGCCGGCATTGAACCCTTGCGTCCGTTCACAGATGGCCGCGACCTTCTTGATAAATCCATCAAATGCCTGGATGCACTGAATCCTTTTTTTGGGGACTGCCTCAGGAAAATGGATGCACTCAATCACCTTGACCTTGACAGCAGAAAAGGCAAAGCCCCCGGCGGATACAACATGCCATTGGCAGAAAGTGGCGCGCCCTTCATCTTCATGAATGCGGCATCACAGATGTCTGACCTCACCACCATGGTGCACGAAGGTGGTCATGCCATCCATTCATTCCTGGCACATGGGCTTGAGCTCACGGGCTTCAAGGAATACCCAACAGAAATGGCCGAAGTGGCCAGCATGGCGATGGAACTGTTCACCATGGACCATTGGGATGTTTTCTTCGACAATGAGGAGGAGATGAAAAGGGCCAAGCGCCACCAGCTTGAAAGGGTGATCACCATCTTCCCCTGGATTGCCACCATCGACAAATTCCAGCACTGGGTCTATGAAAACCCAAACCATACCGTTGAGGAAAGAAAAGAAAATTGGCTGAGGATCCTGAATGAGTTTGCCACCACTGCCATCGATTACAGCGGGCTCGAGGCCTTCAGGTCTTATAACTGGCAGCGACAACTTCACCTTTTTGAAGTGCCTTTCTATTACATTGAATACGGAATTGCCCAACTCGGTGCCATTGGCATGTGGAAGCAATACAGGGACAACCCCGAAAAGGCCCTCGAAAACTACATGAAGGGATTGAGCCTGGGCGGAACCAAAACACTTCCTGAGCTGTATGCGGCTGCCGGAATTGATTTTGACTTCTCTCCTGAAAAGATCAGCGAACTGATGATCTTCGTCAAAAACGAATTGGAAAAACTTTAATACCTACTACTTTTATGGTATCCCCGAAATTAGCGCACTGATTTACTGCAAGTTATCTTTGTGGTGCTACTAATCAGAGCCTTAACGAAATGTCCCGGTGTTTTTACATTGGGACTTTTTTTATTTACAGGATTTGCAAATGCCGTTTACCACCATGTTGATCTCTTTCATGGTATAGCCCCTGGGTAGGTTTACCGCTGGGATGTTCACATCGTCCAGGCAAACCGTTTTACCACAAGCATCACACCTGAAATGCACATGGTTATCGTGATGATGACCTGTTGTAATGCAGGCTTCGTTGCAAAGCGCGTACCTGACCATATTGTCTGTAGAAGGGATGTTGTGGATGATGCCCTTTTCAAGAAATGTTTGAAGGGTTCTGTAAATCGTAACACGGTCGTACTGGTCAGCACATTTTGTTTCAATGTCTTGATGGGCCAATGCATTGTCGGCAGCCAGAAAGATGTCAAGTATCCGCTTTCGGCTAGCCGTTACACTGAGCGCGCTGTTCTTCAGTATGTCTTCCCCTTGTTTTTTCACCTTATTCCTTGATCAGGGTTTTGATGTCTGCCATCAGCTGGTCCACCTCTTCTTTTTTGATGCCGTCATAGACACCCCGTACTCGACCCTGTCTGTCAACGAGGGTAAAAAACTGTGTATGCAGAAACTGCTCATCAATGTTTTTGGTGCTATTCTTCGGGTCATCCAACAGATAGCTTTCGCGGGCAGTTTTGTAGAGCTTTTCCTTGCTTCCCGTGAGGAACCACCAGTTGGAAACATCGGCTCCCAGTGAATCTGCATAATGCCTCAACACTGGCAATGAATCCGTGTCTGGGTTCACCGTATGCGAAACAATCAGAAAACTGCTGTCTTTTTTGAATTGTTCGTAGATGGCCTTCATGTTCTTGTTCATCTTCGGACAAATGCCCTTGCAGGTGGTGAAAAAATACTCTGCAACATATACCCTGTTGCGGATATCTTTCTGTGAGGCCATGGCGCTGTCTTGTCTGAGGAATTCAAAGGGCTGCACCGTATTCAACACCGGCAACTTCACCTCTTCAAAATCCGTGTACTTGACCATGGCATAATAAAAGCCAGCCAGGAGCAGTGCAAAAAAAACCAGATAGCTTATCGCCTTTTTACTCATAATCAATTATTGAAACAAAATTACGCTTGTCGTTCCAATTATACCAACGATTAAGAATGCAACTTTGTTGCAAAAGTATTAATTTTGTTGCCCCACCATGATCAAGATCAACTACGATGCCCTTGGAATTGCCGCTTCGGTAGCCTGCGCCATCCATTGTGCGCTGCTGCCACTGGTATTGACAAGCCTCCCGGTGCTGGGAATCAACATCATCAACAATACATGGTTCGAGGTTTTCATGATCCTGTTGGCGGCTGCCATTGGAAGCTATTCGCTAACCCATGGATACAAGAAACACCATCACCATAAGCAAGCGCTTATCATTTTTGGGCTGGGAATCCTGATGCTGATCCTCAAACAGCTCTTTCATCCTTACCAGTTGTGGTTTCTGGTCCCCGCCATGCTCTTGATTGTATCTGCCCATTACATCAATTACCGCCAATGCAGAAAGGCGGACAATTGTCATGCAGACGACTGCAAGCACTGATCATCCGGCTAAACGCAATGCAACAATGCAGAAATGAATCTGTAAATTGTGTCCATAAAATTTAAGGCATGACATCAAGAAGGGGTTTTATTCAGCAAATGGCATGGGTTGCCGCAGGTTCATTTTTTATCAACGATGCGCTGGCACTTGCGGGTGTAAAAGACAAAAAAATTGGCGTCCAGCTCTATACGGTTCGTGATGACATGGCCAAAGACCCCAAGGGAACCCTCAAGAAAGTTGCTGCCATGGGATTCGGTGAAGTGGAGAACTTCGGATACAATGGCAAATTCTTTGGGATGGAAGCTTCCGAATACAAAAAGGTATTGGATGAATGCGGTCTCGTTGCGCCTTCTGGCCATTATCTCTATGGAAATTTCGGCAACAAGCAAAACCCCGGAACCGTTTTATTTGGATGGGAAAAAGCAGTGGCCGATGCCAAAGTCATTGGTCAAACCTATATGGCGATTGCCTTTCTGATGCCAGAAGAAAGAACCTCGATTGCTGACTATAAAAAAATTGCTGCAGATCTGAACAAGGCCGGTGCCGTTTGTAAAAAAGCAGGCATTCAGCTCTGCTACCACAACCATGATTTTGAATTCCAGGAACTGGAAGGCCAAATTCCTTTCGATATCCTGGCCAACGAAACTGATCCAGCCTTGGTTAAATTCGAGCTGGACCTGTTCTGGGTATCAAAGGCAGGCAAGGACCCCATTGCGCTTTTTAAACAATACAAGGGAAGGGTTGCCCTCTGGCATGTGAAAGACATGGACAATACGCCTAACAAAAACTTTACTGAAGTGGGAAGCGGGGTCATTGATTATGCAAGGATTTTCAAACATGCCAAAACTTCTGGCATGAAACATTTCTTTGTTGAGCAGGATGTTTGCCCCGGTTCACCCTTAGACAGCATCCGCAAAAGCATCGCCCATGTGCAATCAACCCTCTTGAAAAACCTTTAGGATGAAAACCTTCAATTATATTTTCAGCGGCCTGTTTGTTGTTTTTGCCTTTTTGCAAATCAATGATCCCGATCCTTATTTATGGATTCCGATCTATGGCTATATCGCCCTTGTTTGCTTTCTTGATGCAAGAGGCAAATATGATTCCTTTGCTCATATCGGCACACTGATCTTTTGCTTATTCTTTGGACTGAAATTGTTTTTTGCAAGAGACGGCGTAATGGTCTGGTTCAACCAACACGAGGCGGAAAGCCTTGTCCAGAGCATGAAAGCAACAAAGCCCTGGATCGAGCAATCAAGAGAGTTTGGTGGACTGCTGATCATTTCCATTGTCATCACCATCAACATGGTCCTCCATAAAAAAAGCCGGAGCTGATTCAACTCCGGCTTTTTTTTATCGCGCGCGCATCAACCCGTTCATTATTTTTTAGGAACCAGCTTCATCGAAATGATGGCCAGCCTGTTTGTTTCCTTTGTATCCATGCGCTCAACTTTCATGTAGAGTTTTCTTTCACCCGGCACTACGTTTTGCAACTGAAGTTCTTTCGTGCTGAACATGGTGCTTGAATGGTTTTCCAATTTGAACGATGCAATCTTGGGTCCGTTGGGGGAATCCTGGTGCAGACTGATCTGGTAGCCCTTGATCAGTTGTGCAGGAATGCCATACCCAAATTCAATCGTCCCAATGCTTTCCAAATCAATGTTGGAAAACTCCAACCATCCATTGTTGCCCTGGCTGATGTTCAGGAAGGCAGCACGGTGTTTGTTCCAGTCCTTGATCTCAACCCTCAGGTTGCCGCTGTTGCTTGGCATGTTCACCAATGCACTTTTGAGTGAAACAGAACCCATTGCGCTCAGTGGCTTGATTCCTGCTCCGCCCTTGTCGGTATAGGTGGCAGTGATCAACATCAGGTTGCCGGTGCCCATGTCTTTTTCTGATGGTTTGATGGTTCCCTTTGAAGGAAGTGAAGGAGCGTCTTTTTTGTTCAGGCTCAATACCCAATCAACAATCATTCCTGCCTCTTCTTGTTTCAGGTCTGGATGGGCAGCCATGGCCACTTCGCCCCAAACACCGCTTCCGCCTTTGATGATTTTATTGGTGAGGTAGGCCCTTGCCTTGGCATCGCCTTCATATTTCTCTGCAACCATTTTATAGGCTGGTCCTACGGATTTCTCTGCTTCTTTGTGGCAGGCCTTGCAATCAAGGGTCGCCGCCAGGTTCTTTCCTTCCATGATCGAAGTCATCACCTGGTGTCCAACCACCTGTGCTTTGTCTGGTCCGTTCAGGTAATCAACTTTTACATAAATAGATTTTTTATCTACTTTATCGGTAGTACCATCTTCCTTGTCTTTCACATTGACGGTATAAGGTACTGGCTGACCAGGAAAATAAAATTTGTTTCCCGCATCCAATGTTACACTTACTTCAGGTGCTTCGTTTCCTGCATAGACTTTTACTACTTCGCTCCTGGTAACACCTCCCTTTGGATCTTTCACTTCAACATAGATGGCATATTCGCCGGCCTTGGTGAAAGTAAATGAGGTATTGGGGGTATTTGCTGGTGGACGAACAGCAGAACCAAAATGCCATACATAACTCAGGGCATCATTGTCTGCATCAGCTGATCCAATAGCATCCGCCTTGACGGTGAATGGAATGCTGCCTGAAAGTTTAGGCACATTGATTTTTGCCTTGGGAGCCCGGTTGCCTCCATTGTAATCAATTCTGGAAAGGGCGGCATCGGCATTCTTGCTGAACCAGCCTGAACCGTATTCGAGCACATAGAACCTGCCGTCTGGGCCCACTTCAACATCAATCGGACTTTTGAATTTTGTAGCGTCCATGAAGGGCTCCATTTGCTGGTAATTGCCTTCAGCATCCATGCTCACCATTTTCATCCATCCCCTGATCCATTCGTAGAACAAGAGTTTTCCGTTGAAATAGTC
>JAIPBY010000125.1 GCA_021738605.1 Chitinophagaceae bacterium
GGATTCTTTACTTTGATGTCGCGGACAATCAGGTTGTCACACATGAGGGGATGAAGGCACCATGCAGCAGAGTTCTGGAAGGTTACGCCTTCCCACAATACATTTTTGCAGTTTGTAAAAACAATCATGTTGGGACGCAAAAAATCCTTGACCGACTGGTAGTATGCAGGTGTCTTCTCTGGTGAGATTACCCCTGGATTCTTTTCATTATTGCCCTTGAAATTGGATGCCGTTGGATACCATGTTTTTTTGTCTTCGCTGAGGAGCCCTCCACTGGACAATAATTTTTTCCACTGGCCTTCGGTAAGTTTTTCCTTTTTGACCTGGCGCCATCCTGCGCCATTGCCATCAATGATTCCTTTGCCTGTGATGGCTACATTGGTGGCCCCAGTGGCTGAAATGGGCGACTGGTTGCGCATCTGCTTCAATCCTTCCCAGTTGCCTTCAACAAGTTTGTACTGGTTGAAATCAGCAGAAAACAAAAGGATGGCACCCTGCTCAACATGCAGGTTGATATTGCTTTTAAGCACGATCGGGCCGGTGAGCCAGAGTCCTTTTGGAACATGGACAACGCCACCTCCTCTTTTATGCAGTGCATCGATAGCATTGGAGATGGCCAGTGTATTGAGCTGCAGTCCTCCAGGAACAGCACCAAATCTTGCAATGGAAACCGTGTCTTTTTTAAAGACAGGCACCTTGTTTTTTACAGCATTGTACTGTGCTGAAACACCCATAGATGCAAAGGTTGCAGCAAAAAGCAAGATGTTGTACCTGGATAAAATCTTTTTCATTGTCTGTTATTTTTTCTTTGGTTCAGGTACCCAGGGGCCCAATATGTTTTCGATGGTATATTTTTTGAGTTCTTCATTGGTGAGATGCTTCATCCACCTGACCCTGTTTGACACTGTTGCGCCTGGGCCCATGCTCATGTATTCTGCATACCTGGCTGTGGCTTCATTGGCTGGATTTTTCCAGTTGTTCCAACCTTCAGGAACAATATGCTTGTCCATCCAGCAACGGATATAGGTTACGCTGGCCGTGGGGCTCCAGGGCCTTCCCAGTGAAACCTTGCTGATGCCTTCTGCAGCTGTCAGCGTGCAATCAAAGAAGACAAAGCCATAGGGAATGATGACATTGGTGGAGGCTGCTGTAACATGTGAATCTTTCTTGCTGTGCAGTTGACAGTTGATGAATATGGCTGTAGCCGCACCAAAAATAAAATCAGTAGAGCCCTCAATATAACAGTCCCTGAAATAATGTTTTACACCACTGCCACTCAAGAAAAGCACGTCTTGGTTGCCCAGCATGTTGCAGTTGATGAACGATGCCCTGTTGCCTTCAACCCTCAGGGCAACACCCTGTCCAGCAGTGAATCCTGCACTATTTTCAAAGCTGATGTTCTCTGCTTTGAAATCGTCCCCATAAACAAAAACAGAGGCACAGGTCCAGGTATTCAGTGTATCGCCATTGGGCTTGCGGGTGCCCGCATGGTTGTCAAAAGAAATGATGGTATTGACCTTGTCTTCGCCGATCAGATGAATCTTGCTTTTTCTTGCGTCCACCACAACCACTTCGCGGTAAATCCCTTTTTTTACAAATACTTCGACAGGATTGATGTTGCCTTCCTTGATGGCATCCAGCGCCATTTGAACAGACCTGAAATCGCCGGACCCATCCTGAGCAACAACCCATCTTTGCTGCGCATGTCCTGTAAGAATGAGTAAAAATATGGCTGATAGCAAAGAAAGTGTCCTCTTCATCATCATGGTTTTTTGATAGTGATGTATGAGAGCAGATCAGGAATGCTGGTACGTATTTCTTTGAGCACCAATTGTGCAATCAACCTGGCCCCCAATTCATTGAAATGGGTATTGTCATCCTTTCCATCAGGATAATTGGGATGCTCTCCAGGTTTCAACTGACAGAAAAGGAGTTTGGATTGTTCAACGCCAAATTGTTGATAGAGTTGCATGCTTGGCGTATCTAAGTCGATGAAAAGTACCTTTTCTTCTTCAGCCACTTTGCGGACCAAAGCAGAATATTCCTGGTGTGTTTGTTCAATTTTTCCTGCGGCATCAAATTTTCTTCTCGCCACAGGAGTCAACAAAACAGGAATCAATTGCTTTTCCCTCGATTCACGAACATAGCGCAAGAGATTATTGGTGAATTCCTCCGGGGTTGTATAACTATTGACTTTTGATTTTACTTCATCGTTGTGACCGAACTGAATGAATACGTAATCTCCTGCAGTTGCTTCATCCATGATCTGCTTCCACAGCCCCTCTGCAATGAAGGTCTTTGTACTTCTGCCATTCTTTGCCTTGTTGACAACCGTCAGGTGCTCATTCCAGAAATAGTTGAAAGGCATTCCCCAACCTGTCTCTGGAAAATTCTTCTCCAGCTTGATGCTCATGGTGGAATCTCCAGCCAGGAATATTTTTATTTTTTTCTGGTCTGGGGTAAATGAAGTCAACAGCAGTATGATACAAACAGTAATGATTTTTTTCATTTCAGCAAACTGTTTAAATATACTTCAATATTGGTAAAATATGGGTGTAATCCAAGGCTTGCTGCATCGCTATATTTATTGGGATCAAGCCCCTTGCTCAGTTCCCAATCGTTTGGCATCCCATCCGCATCTTTGTCTGTAAGACTTACGGAGACCTTCAATGCAGGCCATGCTCCTTTTGATTTTTCATATGGAGTTCCATGCGGAAACCCACCTTGTACATCAATGATTTTTCCTTTTCCACTCAGCATCTCACCGATGATTCTCTCATCCACGGCATCCCGCTGCAGGGAAGCGCCTACTTTTTTTATGATTGATTGATAGGCTCTGTCAGCATCTTCTTTGGGAAGGTCAATCACACCATGTGGTTGATTGATGTAAACGCCTGGAACTGGTATTGCGGTAACGCCCAGCGTATTGTCACGGTTGACCAACCTATTCCCTTCAATCATATTACCAGCAACAAAATACTGACCATAAGGCAAAACATCTGTTTTGGATGGATCCAGGAAATTACTGGCAGCCGAGGGTTTAGTGGAAGGACCAGGCTTGAAATAATTGTTAACAATATTGTACTTCCCGAACTCGCCACCATAGATGGCCTTGTTTTGCCAGTTGTACACCACATTGTTCTGGAAATCGACCAATTCCTCTTTTGCACCCAAACGGGCACCATTGAACCTTGGGTTTCTGCTGATGCAATGGGCAAACAAATTGTGGTGAGCAGAAAGATGTGCCCCACCCCAGATGCCACCATAGCCATGGTTTTCCCAATCCTTGTCGCCTGTCTCAAAATGATAAGAGTAATTCAATGGCTCTGCAATGACATTCCATTGCAAAGTAGTGCTGTCGCCACCATATACAGACATGACCTCGTCCGTACTCCAGCTCATGCTACAATGATCAATGATGAGTTGGTTGTTTTTTGATCCTGACAGGGCATCATCGCCGCCACTTCCATCGACCATCCCTTTCTGTGATTGGTACCTATCGCCCATTCTAAAACGGATGTAACGCAGAATGATTTGGTCTCCTTTGAGCCGAACAGGATGGTCTGCAATGCAAATGCCATCGCCCGGCGCTGACTGCCCTGCAATCGTCACATTGCCTTCAATCTGCAAAGGAGATTCCAAGTGGATGGTACCTGCAACAGCAAAAACAATGATTCTCCTTGATTTTTGCTGGGCGGCTTCCCTGAAACTACCCGGACCGGCATCATTGAGGTTGGATACCAGCAGTATCTTTCCTCCACGGCCGCCAACCGCATACTTGCCAAAACCTTCCGCTCCTGGGAAAGCAACAGGTCGCTCTGTTTGGGCAAAAGAGTGCTTGCCAAAAAAAAGGCTTGAGAGAAACAACAATAAAATGGGGCAATATGATTTTGTCATGGAAATAAAAAACAGGTGGCCAATCAATGACCACCTGCATATTGTAAATGAATTAATATCCGGGATTTTGCTTCAACTTACCCTGGTAGGAGGTGATGGTTGCCTGATCAAATGGAAACAGTTCACTTTTACCTGGAACAAAAAATGATGCCATGCCTTCCCACAGCTGCTTGCTATCAATCTGTGCAGTTGTCAACTGCTGTGCCCAATCAGTCCTGGTCCATCCGGTTGCAGGATTGGGGATCTGTGTTGGTCTCCAGAATGGTTGTGCAGTTGGCGCTGTATTGTTGCCGGCAAAAAACTGAACTTCTTCTCCATTGTTTCTCCAGTAGATATACTGAGGCACCCTGTCGTAAGGAGCTCTTCTGTCTCGGATCAGTTGTATGTTGGCACGGGCCTCGGCAATTTTTGTGGTGAGGAGGTTCCAGCGGAGCAGGTCAAATTTCCTGATGCCCTCATGCCCAAACTCCAAAAACCTTTCATTCACAATGGCATTGAAAAATCCAGCCTTGGTTGTTGGTGTTGTTCCGATCAACCCAACATTTCCACTGAATGCCCTTCTTCTTACTTCCTCATAGGCAGCAATGGCCTGTGGTGTAGGAGCACCAGAGATTTCATTGACTGCTTCAGCATACATCAACAAGACATCAGAAAATCGTATCAAAGACCAGTTGTATCCAACATTCAGAACTGTTCCTGGAAGCAACGGATTTCTCCAATCGCGGCGGTATTTTCCTGTGTTCAATTCTCCAAGCCTGCGCTGGCTTTTGATGTTGGTGGCAGAAGTCACCTGATAATGTGTGATGGTAACATCCCTGCGGGTATCTACAGAATCAAAAGCATAAAAGTAGTTGGGCAAAATCACAATACCACCACCACCTGCACCAAAGCGAGAAGCATTGCTCAGGTTGGGTCCGTCATAGTTGCCCATCCGGCTATCACTATTACCATTGCCTCCACCTGCACCTACTTCAAAAATGATTTCTCCAAATGGATCATAGGTGAATGAAGTGACTTTTCTCCATACATCCGAATAGCTTGGATTCAAAGTATGCTGATCCCTTCTTGCCATCAGCTCCTCACATTCCTGTTTTGTTATCTGATAATATTTTAGAAAATCTCCTGTTCTTTCCATCCTGGCATTGGAACGAAGGGAAAAACCTCCCCTTGCCAGTGCAATCCTGGCCCTCAAAGCCATTGCTGCTGCTTTTGTAACCCTTTCGTTGCGTGGCCCAGCCTCAGTTCTCCAGGGAAGAAGATTTTTTGCTGCAGCAAGATCTGCAAGCAGGATATCATAGGTAGAATCCCTGTTGGCTTGAGGAATAAAAAGTTCAGGCTGCTTGTATGCTGGAATCATCGGCGCTGGAACATCTCCCCAGTTGCGGATCAATTCCATGTAGAACTGTGCACGCAGGGTAAGGGCTTCCCCATGCAATCTTCTGAGTTCTCTTTTCTCGACATCGGTTCCATTGGTGTATTGCTTCATCAAAGGAATCTGTTCAATACAAAGATTTGCCTTTTCAATGCCCCGGTACAATTGCCTGAAAGGATTGGCGATTTCTGAGTTGGTCAACAATAGCTGATAACGGCCTACGCCCCTTCTTCCATTGTCTATGTTTCCGCTGGCTATGGCTTCATCTGTATCATAGGGATAATACATGCTGATGCGGATACCATACCCATTGTCACCCTGCAACTCATCATATACGCCTACCAAGGCATTGAAGGCATTAGAGGGGTCAGAGAAGGCATCAGGGATACTGTATTGCGATACTGGGGCTACCTCAGTATATTTTTTACATGATTGCAAGATCAATATCGAGCAGGTCAGCAAAAGCAACCCGGAACGAAAGAGTAAATTGTTCGATTTCATATGTTGCACATTAATGAGATTAGAAAGAAAGGTTCAGGCCAAATACCCAGGTTCTTGAACGTGGATATGCAGCAAAGTCAACACCAGGGGTCAAAGGATCATTCCTTCTTGCAGTAACGTCAGGATCATATCCTGAATAACCGGTAAGTGTGGCAAGGTTATTGACCGTTCCGAAAAAGCGAAGACTTGAAATCTTGTGCCTTTGCGAGATGGTTTTAGGAAGTGTATAGCCCAACGTGAGGTTGTTGATCCGAAGATAACTTCCGTCTTCAACAGCCCATGAATGCAACCACCAACGCTGCACCCGCACTGGTGACCAGATTTTTGCATTGGCATTCAACGCAGTAAGGGCTGCAGGATCTTTCACCACCTGGCCCTGGTCATTGACATTGGTAAACCTGTCTTTCATGATATCCAACATGTTCAGGTTTGAAAAGGCTCCGTCTGTCCACTCCAGCTTGTTGGCATTGTAGATATCGTTGCCCACGACAAAATTCACAAAAACACTCATGTCAAAATTTTTGTAGTTGAACTGGTTGTTCCAACCACCAGTAAACTTTGCGTTGGCATTGCCAATGATGGTACGGTCTCCATCTGGAGTAATCACGCCGTCTTTGTTGAGGTCTTTCCATTTCAACATGCCTGGCTGTGGTGTTCCATACACACCATTGAATGCGATACCTGGCTTGATGGTATAGGCTTGCGTAGTGGCATTGTAATTAAAATCGTTCACACTGTAGAATCCATCGGTTACAAAACCATACATCTGGCCGGTTGATTCACCCACTTTAACGATATAATCATCTACTCCATCACTGCCCTGCCATCCTGAAGTTCTGGTGATTTGTGAAACACCACCAAGGCTTTCCACCCTGTTTTGGTTGAAGGAGATGTTGAAATTAGAGGTCCAGCTGAAATTTTTATTTTCAATGGGTGTTGCGTTCAATTGAATTTCAACGCCCCTGTTGGATGTGGCCCCAATATTCTGGATCTGCTGGGTGTATCCCGTGGTTGGAGGGATTTGAACTGCCAGCAACAAGTCATTCGCAGAATTCTTATAAGCGTCAACAGTCAACTGTACGCGGTTGTTGAAAAATGCAAGATCCAATCCAAAGTTGCGGGTAACATTCTGCTCCCATTTCAAACCAGGATTGGCCAAGGCTGTTGGCGCAAAACCAGGAAGGATGGAGTGATTGAATGCATATTGTCCGGTTACCCCATACAGCTGCAAATAAAGCAAATTGTCAATCCTGTTGTTTCCTACGATACCGTATCCAAAACGAAGCTTGGCATCTGAAAGCCACTTCACATCATCAAGAAATTTTTCGCGGGACAACCTCCAGGCCAATGAACCAGAAGGGAAAACCAGTGTTCCGTTTTCAGTACTGAACTTAGAAGACCTGTCCGCCCTCAGGTTGGCAGTTGCCAGGTACTTGTCATCATAGGCATAAGTGGCCCTGGTGAACAGAGAGAAAATCCTGCTGGGGG
>JAIPBY010000126.1 GCA_021738605.1 Chitinophagaceae bacterium
TCAATGTTGTACCCATCAACAATGTCCAGATCATCATGACCCTTACAGCGCCCAGCTGCCCTGCGGCACAATCTCTGCCCCACGAAGTGGACCAAAAAATCAGGGAAATTGAAGGCATCAATGATGTTTTTGTAGAAATCACATGGTCACCTGCATGGACCAAGGACTTGATGAGCGAAGAGGCTAAATTAGAGTTGGGTTTTCTCTAATATTGATAGTGGAAAGATTCCAAAAAAAATAGTCAAGTAAAAAACCTTGCCTGGTTTTACACAAAACTGAAATTTCATTTACATTTCTCATGAAACGCTGTTGATGACAGTACCCTGAATGAACGATTTGATGATGGATAATATGGTCGCAGCAATCCTTTGCCGGGCTTCAAAACTGATCCAGGCAATATGAGGCGTGATGATGGCATTGGGCAACCCTATCAAAGGATGATCAGAAGGAGGAGGTTCTTTTTCCAAAACATCCAGCAATGCGGCGGCTATTGATTTGTCCTGCAGGGCTTTGCGAAGGGCCATGGTATCAATCAACCCACCTCTTGAGGTATTGATGAGTAGCGCATCGGATTTCATATCAGATAAAAACCCTTGGTTAATAAGCTTATCTGTTGCATCATTCAGTGGGCAGTGAAGGCTGATCACATCAGCTGTTTTGGCCAGGGTTTCAAGATCAACAAAACGGCGATTGGGCAACTGAAGATCCCTTGTATGATGGTAAATGATATGCATCCCCAGGCTTTCGGCCATGCCTGCAAAACAGGAACCAATATTGCCCATGCCGATGATTCCCATGGTCTTTCCGTGCCACTCACGAATAGGCGTAAGGGTATACGTCCAATCCTGGTGAGAAGACCAATCCCCATTTCTGACAGAGAGATCGTGAACCGCGACCTGGTTGCTATGATGGAGTAACATAGCCAATGCATGCTGGGCGACTGAAAATGTTCCATAGCCAGGCACATTACACACTGGTACACCTGCTGCTGCACATGCCTTTACATCTACACAATTGTAACCCGTTGCGGACACAACAACCAATTTCAATTGTTTGAAATGTTCCAATTCAGGAATACCTACCAGGGCTTTATTGGTAATCAGCACATCAACATCCTTGTCTAAAGAACACAGGTCTTCTCTGTTGGTGCGATCATGAAAAACAACTTCACCAAAAGACTTCAGGGAAGACCAGGAAATGTCTTCCTGAAACAAGGTATACCCATCCAATAATAAAATTTTCATTACCGGCTTTTATTTAACCAGATGATTGGGCAAATCTTCTACGCGTTTGCAACAAACCTGATCCATGACTTGGTAAAGCTGTGTTTTCAACATGCCCATCATGTGGTCAGCTCCTTCATTTCCCAATGCTGCAACTGCATACATGAAAGATCGGCCAAGGAAGGTAAAGTCTGCACCTGCAGCCAACGTGCGTGCAATGTCTGGACCGGTGCGGATACCGCTGTCCATCATCACTTTTATTTTGCCCTTGTATTTGTCCACCACAGGACCAAGAGACTTGATGGCAGATTGGCCGGCATCAATTTGTCTACCGCCATGGTTGGAAACCAGCAGACCATCGATACCCAATGCTACAGCCATATCAGCATCTTCCACGGTTGCACATCCTTTCAAAATTATTTTTCCTTTCCACCTTTCGCGGATGGGAGCAATCTTCTCAGGGTTGAGCCTGCCAGCAAACGTACGGTTCATGTATTGCCCCAATTGACTCATGTTCAAACCTTTTGGCGTATACGGTTTAAGGGTAGCAAAACTTGGTATGCCATGGTACAAGGTATTTAGGCCCCAAGAGGGTCTTCCCATTACCTGCACAATATTTTTGAGGGTCATTTTGGGAGGCATGGCCAAACCATTGCGGATGTCCCGTGGGCGAAAACCGAAAGAAGGAACGTCGCAAAGCAGCACCAAAACATCATAGCCAGAGGCCTCCAATCGATTGAGGATATCATCCCTCAAACTATCCTCAGCCGGATGGTACAATTGAAACCAAGCTTTGCCTTCGGTGACTTCAGCAATTCTTTCAATACTGGAAGTTGAAACAGTGCTGAGGATGAAGGGAAGGTTGTGCTTAAGTGCAGCTTTTGCCAGTATTTCAGGTGCATTGGGCCAAACAAGCCCCTGAAGGCCAATGGGAGAAACACCAAAAGGAGCATCATAGGTATGTCCAAACAATTCTGTAGAAAGCGTTGAACCGGTTTGCTCACTCAGGTAATAGGGAAGCAATTCCACTTGGCGCAACTCATCTGTATTCTTGCGGAGGTTAACATCTTCATTGCAACCGCCATCGAGGTATTCAAAAGCAAAACGCGGGATTCGGCTTTTTGCTTTGTTGATCAGGTCATCAATACCAGGATAGTTTGAATTGTAGGCCCAAGTAGGCTTGGCGTTGTTGGTCTTTTGCATGGCGTAAAGTTAATTGAAAGTTTTTTCCAAGCTTGATGCATGGCCTTAAAATATTAGGAAAGCCAATACAATGTATTGGCTTTCCTAAAGAATAAATCTTAATTACATGTATCAATTACCATCCTGGATTCTGAACAAGGTTTGCATTGATGTTCATGTCATACGTAGGTAAACCCCACACAAATTGTGGATTATCTGCAGCAATACTAATGGTATTGTAATTGGAGCCCACATTGATCGCCCCCAGGTTTTGAGGAGTTCCTCTGGTGAAACCAAGACGCCATCTTTTGAGATCAAACAAACGGAATCCTTCAAAAGCCAATTCCCTGGTCCTTTCATCTCTGATCTCCGCAGTCAATGTAGCACCGGTGAGACCGGTACGTGCAGTGAGGCCTCTTGCTACACGCAGCGTATTCAATGCAGTTAATGCAAGGGCATCGTTAGCACCGCCCAATCTGTTGGCCGCCTCAGCAAAAATCAGAATTTGTTCTGCAGAACGGAAAACCTTTGGTGCATGCTGGTAGTTGGTAAATGTACCTGTAAACAATGCAGGATTGCCAGGAAATTTATTGACCACCCACATGTTAGGATAGTTGATTCCCTGAATAATCACAGGCACTTGCTTCAGGTAAACCTGCCTTCTGAAGTCAGTTGCAGCATACAAATTGATAAAGCCAACTGTAGGGATGAAATCTGGGACAAATTTGCTGGTTGCACCATTAAAACCCAGGTAAACAGAGTTTGTATTGGCGCCTTCTGTCTGCCGAACCACGGCACAATTGAATATCACCTCTGTGGCTAAATCATTGGTCCACATTCTGTCCAGGTTTGCAGCCGTATTCAACAACGGATACTTATTCGCTGTAATCAGGGTATTTGCCGCGGCCATTGCACCAGCCCAGTCTTGCATGTACAAACGCACACGCGCTTCCAAGGCTACAGCAACATCTATATTGAATTTGGTAGAACCAGCCAGGCCAGGCGTAGCCGCCAAATTGGTTTTTGCCTTGCCAATATCAGATATAATTTGATCGTAAACCTGCTTAACTGTTGCCCTGGCAGGTCTTGCCTCAAGGTCATACTCCAAAACCAATGGCACACCCAAATCGGTAGCTGCTGTTGCAGGATCATATGCTTTTGCAAAACGCAAAATTAACTCAGAATAATAATAGGCACGGGCAAGAAGAGCATCCCCTTTGCATCTGTTCAACGTTGCAACCTCTGCTGGACTGTTGGTTTTGATTTTCTCAAAACCGGCGATGGTAATGTTGATATTTCTCAATGCGCCATAATAACCTGACCAGGCTCCATTCAATGCGCCATCATCAGCAAGGAAACTGCTTCCCCACCTGTGTGGGTTTCCGTTTCTGTTGCCAAAATCAAGCGTGGCGTTCAACTGGTCAGCTTGCACATCTTGAGAAATGTTATAAGAACCATATACCCTTCCCCTCAGGTCAGCGTACAATCCGTTGTTCCAGGTTGTAGCATCCTTGATGGTTTGAAAGGATTGAGACAATTCAATACTGTTGTAAGGATAAAGATCAAGCTTTTTTTCACACGATGCCAATGTGAGGATCGATGCAAAAGCGATCAGGTTTTTGTTAAATATTTTTTTCATTTTCGTTTTATTTTACTGGTGATGAAAAGCTTAGAACTGAAGGTTTAATCCTACAGAAACTTGACTTGTGTTTGGATTGGCACCCAGAGAAACATTGGTGTCAACCTCAGGATCAGGACCAGAATAATTGGTAAGTGTCCATATGTTGCGCATGGTAATATAGAACTTGGCAGCAGTCAACACTTTGGTTTTGTTCAACATAGAATTTGAAAAATCATATGCAAAAGTTAACGCTTTCAAGCGAATAAAAGACGCATCTTCGATCAACCTTGAATCAAACTGAGTGAACTGTACACCATAACGTGGGAAAACTGTATTATCACCAGGTTTTTTCCAGTAGTTGAGTACTGTTGAAGATTGATTGAATCCAGGAAACTGGTTAGGGTTCTCAAAGAAATACCTATCGTTATTGATCATGTACTTTCCTTCAGAGAAAGAGAAGTCAGCACCAACTGAGAACTGGTGCAAACGTCCGCTGAAACCAAATCCACCATTAAATGGCGCATACCTTTTGATTCCTGTGTTCTGCTGCAGTCCTGTACTATTGAATGCTGTGGTTGTAGCTGACTTGGTGGTCTCGATAATTTTTGAAGGATCTGCATTGGGAGTATACCATCTTGCATCTCCAGTGGCGGGGTTCACACCAGCCCAGATTGGATAGAAAAATGATACGGGTTGATCAATCGCCCAACAAACTCCTGTATTGGGGATGATCCAGAATTTCTTTCCCTGGAACAATTCAGTTACTTTTTGTTCAACATAACCAAGGTTGGCGTATACGTTCAAATTTGAAGATTTCTTTTTGATGAAATCATAATTGATGTTCGCATTGAAACCTGCATTCTTTAGACTTCCCACATTTGATGTAATAGCAGAGAAACCAGTTGTAACAGGATATGGAACACTGATCAACATGCTGGAGGTAAGGCGTTCAAAATACTCAACATCCAGATTCAACCGGTTAAACACTGTTGCCTGAAAACCAATATTGATTTGCCTTTGTTTTTCCCATGAAAGTTCTGGATTACCAGCAGAGCCGACACCCCAGCCTGGTGTTGCATTGTACAAGGTTGTTCCGACAGTTGCCAATGATTGATAGTTTCCAATAGATGAGTTACCGCTGGTACCAATGCTTCCTTTAACAGTAAGATCATTTAACCATTTAACACCCTGAAGGAAATTCTCATTTTTTGCCCTCCACATCGCACCAACAGAGTAGAAATTTGCACTTCTCAAATTTCTACCAAACCTTGATGACTGGTCATTGCGCACAGATAAATCAAGGAAATACTTGGAGTCGAAGTTATAGTTCATTCGACCAAAATAGGAGGCAAACGCGTACTCACTTCTGCTAGAGCCTGCAGTAAAGTTGGTAGGACCAGCAGAGATCAGGGTCAGACGATCATCTGTTTGACCGGTAGAACTACCACTGAATGAAGTAGCGTTGTTGTAAATGTACTCTTGTCCAGCCAAGAATGTAAAACTGTTGCGATCACGGAGCTTAAACCCATACTCAGCAGTATTGGTGATCGTTTTGGTTGTGCTTCTGGAGAAACTCTCTGATGCATTACCATTGTTTGGTGATGCCAAATATGAAGGCAATTGCTTGCTGGATGATACGAAATCAGAAAACTCCATACCCGCTTGAGATTTTAGCGTAAACCCTTTGAAAGGATTAACCTGAATATAACCGCTGGGGTTAAATTGTACGTTGGTACCTAAACTTTGAAGATTGTCTGCCAAATAATTGGGGTTGTAAAAATTACCACCGGGAATGATATTGGGATATTTCACACCATTGGCGTCATAGGCAGAATAAAAAGGCTGACGAAGCAGGGACAATCCCCTGTTAAGTTGATTTGAACCATAAGGATTAGTCTGGCGCTCATCATAGCCACCAAAGAGATTCATGCCCATCTTAAACCAATTGTTTACACTTGTATTCAAATTGGCACGCATGGTATAGCGTTCAAAATCTGAGCGATAAGTAAGCCCTTCTTGCTTGAATGCACTTCCAGAAACATAATAAGTGGTTTTTCCACCACCACCTGAAATGTTCAAATCAAGCTGTTGCATTGGAATATTATCCTTATAATACTGCTTGTACCATTTGGTATCCGCATTGTAGGTAGCCAACAAGGAAGCTACTTGGGCTGGCGTCTGGTAACGGGTATCAATCCAGAAATCTGTCAACTGCTTGGTAGACATGAAGCTATTGAACAGGTCCAATGTAGGTTTAACAAGGCTTGAAACACCATATTGGGTTTGAAGTGTAATTTTCGAACTATTAACCTTACCTTTTTTAGAGGTGATGAAGATAACGCCATTGGCTGCCCTTGATCCATAAATGGAAGTAGAAGATGCATCTTTCAATACAGTCACAGATTCAAAATCTTCTGGATTCAAACTTACGATTGTACCACCATCAATGGGAACTCCATCCATAACATACAAGGGAGTTGAACTTGCACCCAGAGATCCCACACCATTCAAACGGATGGATGGGGAAGCAGACGGCTCACCTGAGTTGTTGTACACTTGCAATCCGGGTACTTTACCCTGCAAGGCATCAAACATGTTGGCGGTTGGCTTGTTTTGTAGTTTTTCTGCATTTACAGTCACCAAGGAACCAGTCACTTCTGACTTCTTTTTTGCAGCACCATACCCTACAATAACAACTTCCCCTAATGCATCAGCGGCTGATGTGACAAGGGAGGCATTGGCTGTATTGTTGGCAGCAATCATGACATCTTTTTGAATATAATTCAATGAAGAAATTGTCAAAGACTTTACTGCAGTAGCAACAGTGAGCTTGAAGCTTCCATCAGCGCTTGTTGTAGTACCGCCCTTGGAGGACTTTGCCACAACACTTGCCCCGGCAATGGGAGCGCCATTTTCATCAGTAACTTTACCGGTTACTAAACGGCTTTGTGCGAAAGACTGTGCAAACGACAGTGATACACACAAAATCAATAAGATAATTTTTCTCATGTTTTTTGGTTGAATTGAATAATGTGATGTAAAATATAAAATAATAACAGATTTATAACATTTTGTTGAAGAGAAATGTTCAATATACCATTAGATTTTCAATCAAAAAAGGTATCGATTTGAACAACACTACAGCATAAAAATAGCCAGAAAAGCAGCCAAAATGATTACAAAAAAACCCCTAAATAA
>JAIPBY010000127.1 GCA_021738605.1 Chitinophagaceae bacterium
TTGTTGTTGGTGGTCATGCACAATTCCCACCAATCATACTTGGGACGGCTTACCGGCACATTTTGTTCCGGGGTTTCATAATCCCCATATCCCATCAACCGGCCATTGATGATCGCAGCAGGATTGCTGTTGAGAATTCCCGCACGCACCTTCTGGCTTTCCCACTCTTCTGCGGAATGCTCCCAATCTCCATCGAACCAATACAGGTCTGGCTTGAACTGTGCAGTTACTTCATTCAACTGGTTCTGATAGAATTTTTTAAATCTCTCCCATCTTGCCGGATCATTTTTAATGGCATAACGGCTGCTGTCCTTCAAGAATCCCGGATAGTCTGGGTGACTCCAATCAATCAACGAAAAATAGGCCCCTGCCTTTACATTTCTTTTTCTCAACTCATTGTAAAATGGGGTGAGCAGGTCTCTCTTGGCAGGTGTATTTTTTACTGTGCTATAATGGTTTTCTTTTGTATCCCAAAGCGCCACGCCATCATGGTGTTTGGTGGTGATAACGGAATACCTTGCACCAGAGGCAGCAATCAGGGATGCCCAATCAGCGGGATCATATTTTGCAGCAGTAAAGCTGTTGGCCTGATTCATGTAATCCTTCCAGGAAATCTGTTTGTTGTGAAAACTCCAGCTTTCAGAGACATCAGCCACTGCATAAATACCCCAATGAATAAAAATCCCCAATTTGGCATCTGCAAACCATTGCATTTTTTGCCTGATCGAATCAGCATTGGTTTTTTGCTGGGAGAACGAATGGCTCACCAACAAAACGAGGACAAAAAATAATGAGCAGCTTTTCAATCGAAGAAATTTCATGGATCAATTATTTAGAATGGATACAATGTAAAACTAATCTTCTACTTGCTTTTCTACAACGGTAACCAGGTCATCAAAATTTACCTGAAGCGGCATGGTGCCAAGGTTAACAACAGCCTTCTTTCCCTTCAATGATGCCAGTACCCCCACCTTGTTGTTCTGGCTCATCAGCACCAAATCGCCTGGAACAGGCGGTTTGCCCGTTTCCATGTAGCGGCTGTCGAGTTTTTTCTTTTTCTTTTCCGTTACCTGTTTCTCCTTTTGGTTGAAAAGAAGGGCCTGCAGGTTTTTCATCAATTCCTTTTTATCCTGATCAGACTCGGACCTTCGCCAATCAAATACAATCTGCTTCAGCTTTCGCTCCATGTCTTTCAGGTATACCAATTTTTCCTGGGAAACAAGGTTCTGGTGTTTGAGCAACTCCACTTGTTGGCTGTGCTTTTCCCTTTCCAGCTGTTGATTCAAGGACTTTCTCAACTGTTCATTTTCCCTGATCATTTTCTGCAACTCCTTCTCCTTCCCTTCAATCTTGCGCAGATCCTGTTCTGTTCGGTTGAGCAATTTATCAAGGGTAAAATGATTCTCGTCCACCAATTCTTTTGCCCTGTTGATAAGCTCCTGGGAAAGACCAATACGTTCTGCAATGGCAAAGGTGTATGAGCTTCCCGGCTTACCAAGATTCAATTTATACATGGGCAACAGGCTTTTTTCATCAAAAGCCATGGCACCATTGATGATGCCAGATGTTTTGCTGGCCATGACCTTGAGGTTCAGGTAATGGGTGGTCACAATACCGTAAGCATGGCGTTTGAGCAATTGTTCGAGAAACACTTCGGCAAAAGCTCCTCCCAAATTGGGATCAGATCCGCTGCCCAACTCATCAATGAAAAACATGGTTCTGCCATTGGCATCTTCCATGAAATGTTTCATGTTTTTGAGGTGAGCACTGTAGGTACTCAGCTCAAATTCAATACTCTGGGTATCCCCAATATGGATCATGAGTTGCTTGAAAATTCCAAATACTGAATCAGGATGAACGGGCACCAGCAAACCAGCTTGAACCATCATCTGCAAGAGGCCTGTTGTTTTCAAGCAAACCGTTTTTCCGCCTGCATTTGGGCCAGAGATCAGGAGAATCCTGTTCTTTTCATCAAGAGTGAGGTCTAGCGGAATCACCTGCTTGCCAGATTTTTTATTGTAAATCAACAACAGTGGGTGATAGGCTTTGATCAATTTAATGCCTGAACTGTCTTCTACGTGTGGAATATGGGCATCCATTGTTTGGGCAAGCTTGGCCTTTGCCCTGATGAAATCGTATTCACCCAAAACTTCCATGTATTGTTTCAACAATGGGCTCTGGTAAGAAAGCCTTGACGTAAGATCTCTCAGTATTTTATACTCTTCGTCTCGTTCATCATTTTCGAGTGAGAAGATTTCATTGTTCACCTCAATTGTTTCTTCAGGCTCTATGAAAGATGTTCGCCTCGTATCGCTTTCCCCATGAAGGATTCCCTTGACAATTCTCTTGTGTTCTGCATAAATGGCGAGCACCCTTCTGCCATTCAGGAAAGACTCCTCTATATCAGCTATGTAACCTGATTTCTGCAACTTACTGAGCATCCTATCAAAGGTCCGGCGCTGCTCATTTCTTTTTCTGTATAGCGCCATGCGGATCCTAGAAAGATCCGCTGACGCAGTGTCTACTACCCTGCCATCATCGCCAATGATGCGGTCGATTTCTTCTGGTATTGATTTTTCAAAACGGGTTTGGTTGATGACCTGGTACAAAGCACTGTAGTTGCTTGTCCTTTCTTCATCAAACCACCTAAAAATGCTTTTGATGTTTTCTGCCAGGTTCCTGAACAATTTAAATATATCACCTCCCAATACGGCACCCGGGATAGACAAAAGTTTCAGCTCCCTCGACAGATTGAAGGCCTGGTCGTGCTGAAAGGTCTGTCCTGCAGACATGATTTGCAAATACTGGTAAGATTGTCGAAGCTCAAGATCTATGAATTGTTTCCGGGTATGGATCCGCAAAGTAGCGGCACGCTCCTTGCCAAAATGGGTTCGGGTCTGCTCTTCAAGCAGGTTCCTGACCTTGTCAAATTCAAGCTGAACAGATGCGGATGCTGGGTACAATTTCATGTTAAACCAATGCTAAACTGGGTGCAAAATTAAGCCTAAAAACACTCCCAATCTCATTTCAGCATAACTTAGGGACATATTATTACCGATCAACTGTTAACATGAAAATATTCATTCAACTCCTCTTATCTTCATCCCTTTTCATGACTGCTTGTGCGCAACAAAAAGAGCAAAAAAAAGCGTCTGATAACCAAAAAGCAAAATCAACTCCCATGAATACTGAAAAAATCACCTTTGGAAACGGATGTTTCTGGTGCACGGAAGCCATTTTCCAGCAAGTGAAGGGCGTGGTAAAATCAACCAGTGGCTACAGCGGTGGACATGTAGAAAACCCTACCTACGAGCAGGTTTGTGAAAAAAATACCGGTCATGCTGAGGTGATTCAAATTGAGTTCAATCCTGCAGAAGTGACAGTTGATGAACTCCTGGAAGTATTTTGGCAAACACATGACCCTACTACCTTGAACCGTCAGGGCAATGATGAAGGACCTCAGTACCGCAGCGTTGTTTTTTACCACAACGAAAAACAAAAAGAAAGGGCTGAATTCTTCAAGAAGAAACTGGATGAAAGCGGTGCTTTTTCAGGTCCGATCGTCACTACCATCGAACCTTTTACCAAATTTTATGTGGCAGAGAATTATCACCAGGACTATTACAACAGAAATGGAAACCAGCCATATTGTTATTTTGTGATCAGGCCCAAAATGGAAAAATTCGAGAAGGCGTTCAAGGATAAAATGAAAAAATAACGGATCAAAGATGAAGCATATTTACGCGCTGATTGTTTTGCTTGCTGTGGTTTTGGATTCTAATGCCCAACTCAACAGTCAGGCCAAGTCATACACAAAGGCAGATACATTAAGAGGTTCACTGAACGAAGCAAGGAATTGGTGGGATGTGCAACATTATGCCGTTTATGTTGAACCTGATTACGAGAACAAAACCATCAGTGGCAAGGTTGACATCCAGTTCAAGGTTTTGGGATCTGGCAAAACCATGCAGATCGATTTGCAGGAACCCATGCAATTGGGAAAGGCATACATTGGCGATAAGCCCATGACTTTCAAGAGAGAAGGCAATGCATTCTTCATCAATGTTTCAGTTGCACTTCCCAAAGACAGCATTGTTACACTGGCACTTCAGTTTCAAGGAAATGTAATGGTTGCCAAACGTCCTCCTTGGGATGGTGGCTGGATATTTTCCAAAGACAAACTCGGCAGGCCTTGGATGAGCGTAGCCTGTCAGGGGCTGGGTGCAAGTGTTTGGTTCCCTTGCAAGGATCACCAAAGCGATGAACCTGATAAAGGATCCACATTGAAAATCAATGTTCCTGATTCCTTGATGGCGGTAGGGAATGGCAGATTGATCAGCAAAGAAAAGTACAAGCAAGGTTGGACAGCCTACAAATGGGAAGTAAAAAATCCCATCAACAACTACAATATCATCCCTTACATCGGTAAATACGTTTCCTTCAGCGAGTCATATCCAGGTGAAAAAGGAAAGTTGGATTGCGATTATTGGGTATTGGATTACAACCTGGACAAAGCAAAGAAACAGTTTGCACAGGTAAAGCCCATGTTACAGGCATTTGAACATTGGCTCGGCCCTTATCCGTTCTATGAGGATGGATTCAAGCTGGTAGAAGCGCCCCATCTTGGCATGGAACACCAGAGTGCCGTTGCCTATGGCAATGGATTTCAAAACGGGTACAGGGGCAGAGACCTATCCGGAAGCGGATGGGGATTGAACTGGGATTTCATCATCGTCCACGAAAGTGGCCATGAATGGTTCGGGAACAACATCACCACCAATGAAGTGGCAGACATGTGGGTGCACGAAGGATTCACCAATTATTCTGAAACCATTTTCACCAACCATCATTATGGAAAGGATGCCGGGAATGCTTATGTACAAGGAACCAGGAAACTGGTACAAAACGATGTGCCCATCATTGGAAAATATGGTGTGAACGAAGAAGGTTCTGGAGACATGTACTACAAGGGCGGCAACCTCGTTCACCTGATCCGGCAACTATTTGATGATGATGAAAAATTCAGGATGGCGCTAAGAGAGATGAACAAACGGTTTTACCATGCCACAACCACTTCAGCTGCTGTTGAACAATTCTGGAGCGAACAATTGAAGCGAGACCTCTCTCCCCTTTTTGATCAGTACCTGCGAGCAACCAAAATACCAACCCTGGAAATAGAGAAAAACGGGAATAAAATCAAATACCGGTGGTCAGACTGCAACAGCAATTTCAATATTCCCTTAAGGGTGATGGTTGATGGCAAACCAGTATGGATTGAACCCACCACAACATGGAAAACCTTCAAGGGCAATTCAACCATCAACAGTTTTGAGCCTGACAAGAATTTCTTTGTGGGATTTGCAGTATTACAGTAGTCGCCCAGCCTTGACAAATCTTCTGCTCCAGTAAGCCTCATCCAAATCACTGATAACCACACCCATGGAGGTGGATGCATGAACAAACTTGTTATTGGATATGTACATGCCTACATGGGAAATACTCCTGCCGGAAGCGAAGAAAACCAGATCGCCCTCTTTTAATTCCTGCCTTGAAATCTCTTTGCAAAAATCGGCCTGCTCCCTTGATGTTCGAGGAAGAGATATACCAAATGCTTCGTTGGTGAGCCCCTGTACAAAGGCAGAACAATCTATTCCCTCTTTTGAATTGCCCCCTATCCTGTAAGGCACAGCCCACCACTGGTGAACATACTCAATCAGTCTCTTGTTGGTCAATTTCTCCACTTCAATATTGAGCAAAATAGCATACCTGAAAACAACAGGCGGGATGTATTCTATTCCCTGTAAATCATTCAGGTATCCTATTGATGATTTATCATCGATGAACCCAATGGCGGTATTTGGCTTCTCCTGGGATGGATCAGATTTGATTCCCTTGGGATTGAGTGCAATTGAAATATCGTCAAAAAATGGAGAATTTCTGGTTACTTGTTTTTTTACAGGAGATGCCTTGAACAGGGCACAGGATTGCAATAAGCCTGCTAAACAGATGAAGAACAATATTTGACTGCGGTCCAATTTCATTCACGTTGTGGAAAAACCCTTTCCTGCTTTTGCTGTTTATTTACGAAATTTGATCTCTTCGCCCCACTACAATTACCATGTCACGTTTCTCACATCTACACGTTCATACCCAATATTCTTTGCTGGATGGTGCAGCAAGCATTGGAGCCTTGTACAAAAAGGCCATCAATGATAACATGCCCGGACTGGCCATTTCTGACCACGGTAACATGTTTGGTGTCTTCCAGTTTGTTGCGGAAGCGCACAAACACCGCACCGATCCGAATGACAAAAATAGTCCTTTGAAGGTAAAACCCATCGTTGGATGTGAATTTTACATAACTGAGAACAGGCACAGGAAAACATTTTCCAAAGAAGAGAAGGATCCCAGGCACCATCAAATCCTCTTGGCCAAAAACGATATCGGGTATAAAAACCTGGTAAAACTGACCTCTCTCGGATACATTGAGGGCATGTACAGCAAGTATCCAAGAATAGATAAAGAACTGATTCACAAGTATCATGAAGGACTTATCGCAACAACTTGTTGCCTTGGAGCCTTGGTTCCCCAAACCATCATGAGAAAGGGGGAACAAGATGGCGAGAATGAGTTCAAATGGTGGCTGAATATTTTTCAGGACGACTACTATGTAGAATTGCAGCGACATGGCATGCCTGAGCAGGAGAAAGTAAACCAGGTATTGCTCAAGTTTGCCAAAAAATACAATGTAAAGGTGATTGCCTCCAACGATTCTCATTATGTTGACCAGAAAGACTTTAACGCACATGATATCCTGCTGTGCATCAATACGGGGGAAAAAGTAGCTACACCTGCAGCAAGGGAGTTCTCCGATGATGACGTCAGCCTGAAGAACAAGCGGTTTGCATTCCCCAATGACCAGTTCTATTTCAAGACTACCGCTGAAATGACCACTGTATTTCACGATCTTGAAGAGGCCATCGACAATACCAACGAAATCGTAGACAAGGTCCAGGTCTTGGACCTCAAAAGAGACATCCTCCTCCCCCATTTTGTGGTACCCAAGAATTTTGCTACACAGGATGAATACCTTGAACACATCACACGGGAAGGTGCAAAAAGAAGATATGATGTCATCACCCCAGAAATAGAAGAACGCCTGAATTTTGAGTTGTTCACCATCAGAAC
>JAIPBY010000128.1 GCA_021738605.1 Chitinophagaceae bacterium
AAGAAAGAATGAAATCCCCCGTTATCATCTTCGCGCTTTTTATCATCGCCGCAGCTGCTATCATTGTTGTCAACAAAAAGACCCCTCCCCCAACACGAAGGTCCGTGGTACAAAAAGCCATCACCTTTGAACCTGGAACACCCCTTACAACGGTAGTGTTCATCGATTCTGTGCAAAACATGGGTAAAGTAAAAGATGGTGAAAAAATAAACATCGCCTTCCATTTTACCAATACTGGCAATGAAATGCTGATCATCAAAGATGTTGCGGCTTCCTGTGGTTGCACGGTGCCTGAAAAACCAGAAGCACCCATTGCTCCCGGTAAATCTGGCATCATCAAGGCCACTTTTGACAGCAAGAGCCGTGAAGGAATGAACCACAAAGTGCTTTCGGTATATGCCAATACACAACAGACCAAGCACGACCTGGTTTTTGATGTGGAAGTCATCCCCGCCAACTGATCAATCAATAAACAAAAACAAATATGATGAATTCAATCCTTTTGCAAGCTGCCCCTAATGCAGGCTACATGCAACTTGTGCTTCTTGGAGGCATGGTTGTTGTATTCTATTTTTTTATGATTCGCCCACAAGCCCAAAAAGCAAAAAAAGCCAAAAAATTCCAGGAAGAATTGCAGAAAGGTGACAAGATTGTTACCATCGCAGGAATCCATGGTAATGTCAATAAAGTGAATGATGACAATACCATTCAGATTGAAGTGAGCCCTGGCTCTTTCATGAAGATTGAAAAATCGGCCATCAGCATGGAATGGAGCGATCAGCTCAATAAAGCTGCAGTTACCAAATAACTCAAAGCATTGATCAAAAGGCCCGGACTTGGTTCCGGGCTTTTTTATTTACATTTGATCATGCTTAAGGTCGGACTTACAGGCGGCATTGGCGCTGGAAAATCTACAGTTGCCCATATTTTTGAGGTATTGGGCATTCCGGTATACCATGCAGACCAAGAAGCAAAAAGGTTGATGCAAACCAATCCTTCATTGATTGAGAAAATCAAGATTGCTTTTTCCGAAAAGGCATACGTGGAAGGAATCCTTGACCGACAATACCTCTCTTCCCTTGTATTCAATAACAAACAACAACTTGAACTGCTCAACAGCATCGTTCATCCCTTCACCATCCAGGATGGGTTAGAATGGATGAAAAAACAAAATAGCCCTTATGCCATCAAAGAGGCTGCCCTGATTTTCGAGTCAGGCAGCCAGGGAGAATTTGATGTCATCATTGGAGTGTTTGCCCCGCCTGCAATGAGAATCCACAGGACCATCCAACGAGATCAGGTTGATAGGGAAAAAGTCATGAGCCGCATGGAAAAACAGCTGGATGAAAACATCAAAATGAAACTGTGCGATCATGTGTTGATCAACAATGAGCAAACCATGTTGACGCCCCAAGTGATTGCCTTGCATGAACAACTGATCAAGCTTTCCGCAGAGAGGGAAAATTAAAAAACACAACCATCAAATTACCTGACCAATCCTAAAACTGATCCTCTTCACATCCAATCGGTGCACCAGGAGGGGCAATTGCATGGATGGTTGGCTTTGCCTTTTCCGGAGATTTGAACCGATCAATGGCCAAGGCGAGGTGGGCCTTGTACAATGGGTCATTGGCTGTTTTTACGCTTGCTTCAAGCCATGATTTGAGCTCGGTCAAAACCTGGCCAACCCTTGCTTTGGCAGGAAAAGAAAGCTGTTCATCAATACTTGAAGCGAGCAAATAAGTCAATACCAAATGTTCGGTTTGAAACTGGATGGCTTTTTCAACACCTGTTTTCCTTGATGCCTTGAAACTGCCATCAATCAAGGCATTGGTCATGTCGCCCAATCCAAACTGCCCCTGCAATTCATGTTGTACCAAGCGGTTGATCCGCTCTGGGTTAAAAAGAAAAGAAAGAGGAAGATCAGCAGCAGCCTCAGCCGGAGCCAGCTGATCAAAAGATAAACCTGTTTTCTTTTTAAACAATTCCCTGGTAAATTCATAGCCCGCTGGCCTTGGGGGTATCAATGCTGAAATGGGTTCGGGAATGGCCAGGAAACTGGGATCCAGGCATTTCAAGATGGATGCCATGGCCTTTGTTTGAATATCCTTTGACAGTGGTGCTGTAGCCGACTGCCCATCACCTTTCAATGCATAATTGTAGTGCATTCCACCGATCAGCTTGGTTGCGGCCTCCACCTGATAGCGGTGGTGAAAATAAACTGGCACCAGAACATCTTCCAGCATGGCCATCGGCATGCCATTCCTGATGGAATTGATGCCAAACTGTTTCAATGCAACCGCGCGCATGTTGATCATCTCCTCAAGTGTTGCAATGGGTTCTTTGCCATTGTCCCATAAATGGGCATCAGGATGCATTCCACCTGGAGCCCTGGCATCCCTGTCGCTGATGAATTTCAGCCCTTTTGCATAGGCATCGGTGAGTATTTTATCCAAGTCAGCTGTTTCATTTTTACTGTTGCTCAAATCTGCATATCCCCAGGCAATAGAAACCTTGTCCCACTCTCCTATCTTCAAATCATAGGCATTGGAAAAATCAAATTCTCCTTTTTTATTCAGTCTGATCAAAGGATGAGGATAATCCATCACACTTGAACGATCTACAGCACTTGCAGCATAATTGTGCATCAGTCCCAGGGTATGGCCAATTTCATGGGCAGACAATTGCTCCAATCGATCCAATGACATTTTGAGCATGGGATCGTCTTTCATATCTTTTTTCCCAAAAGGGGAAAGCAGCCCTTGGGCAATCATATAATCTTGGCGAACCCTTAGCGAGCCTAAGGATACCTGACCCTTGATGATTTCTCCGGTGCGGGGATCTATCACACTTGCGCCATAGCTCCAACCCCTGGTGGAACGGTGAACCCAATTGATCATGTTATAGCGGATGTCCATGGGGTCACAGCTGTCTGGGAGTATTTTAACAATAAAGGCATCCTTATAACCAGCCGCCTCAAATGCCTGGTTCCACCAATTGCCCCCTTTTAACAATGCGGACCTGATGGGCTCGGGCGTTCCATTGTCCAGGTAATAAACAATGGGTTTGACAGGCTCACTGATTTTGGCAGAGGGATCCTTCTTGCTCAAACGGTGGCGGTTGATCACATATTTTTCAATGGGTGTTGAAACAGATGAGCTGTAGTCGTAATAAGAAGAATTGTTGAAACTCGATCTTGGATCAAACTTTCTTGGTGTATAATTTCCATCAGGAAGCTGTACAAAAGAATGGTGCATGCGCAAGGTTATGGCTTCGGGTGAAGGCACTACAGGCTGGATGAAATTACCACTTACCCCATCAGCACTGACCAGGGTGATGGTTGCTTCCAGCTCTGTATTGAAGGGAAAGTTTTTACAAGAGGGAAAATAAAGGGCAGACCTGTTGCGGTCAAGGCTATAATTTCCCTGTTGCATTTTCCTGATCCTGTTGGCTGCCTGCATGGCATCCCTTGTAAGAAATTCTGTTGCATCCACCAAGACTGCATCATTGGATGCCGCTTCAACAGTAAAGGCCCAAAGGGTTGATTTGGCAAATGCCAGGTCAACGGCCTCTTTTTCCTTGGCGGATTCTGACAAAGCCCTGTAACCATAATTGGGTTCTGTCATCAAAATCTTTTTTCCAATGCGAGAAAACTTTACGATTCTCCCTCCGCCCATCAATCCCCTGTCCAACCCAATATCATTGGATCCCAGGCCGGATGGCAAAGACATCGCGTACAGCATTTCGGTATCCAGCTTGTTGATCTCAAGCCAAATTTTACCGTTCTCGTCATCTTTGTAAAAAGGAAAATAACCATCTATCCTGGACAATCCCTTTGTCTTTTCAAGAATAGAGGGAAGTGGCTGGGCAATAGAGATCGATGGTACCAAGATTGCAGTATAAAAAACCGCCTGAAGCAGGAAAAACAAAAATAACTTTCTCATCAATAGTTGTTAAGTCAGTCAAATTACAAAAAATGTTTGTTTTCTTTGTGCATTATCATGAAGATCGAATTCTGGAGCATAGGAAAACAGCACGACCCATCGATCAAAGATGCCATTGAAGACTATAGTGCAAGAATCAAGAAATATGCACCCATCCAATGGGAAATTCTTCCAGTTCCCAAAAATGCAGGGATGCTCAGCGAAAATGACCTGAAAAGACTGGAAGGTAAAATGATCCTTGAATGGCTGGACAAGGATACTGTTTTGATCGCCCTGGATGAATATGGAAAGGAAATGAGTTCAGTGGAGTTGGCTGATTTCATTGTAAAGAAGGGAAATATGGGGTCAAAAAAACTTGTGTTCCTGATTGGTGGTGCATTCGGCCTGGATGATGCTGTATTAAAAAGGGCAGACCATAAATGGTCGCTTTCAAAACTCACTTTCCCGCACCAAATCGTCAGGCTTTTGCTGGCAGAACAGATTTATCGGGCGTATACCATCATCAAAAACGAAAAATATCACCACAGGTAACCAACACTAAACCATGAGCATAACATTTCTCATCATCATGATAACTGCTGCTGTATCCATCCTGGCCTTCAACCGAGAAAAAATGAAGGAGGACCTGCTTTTTTGGCCTTATTACATCAATCGGGAAGGACAATATTACCGGTTCATCACCAACGGCGTCTTGCATGCCGATGCCATGCACCTGATCTTCAACATGGTTTCATTCTATTCCTTTGGAATGGCTCTTGAAAACTACCTTTTCAAGGCATTGTTTGGAGAACTGTCAAGGGCGATGCTCGCCATTCTTTATGTAACCGCTATCATTGCTGCAGTCATCCCAGACTTTATAAAATACAAAAACAAATCCTACTACCGTTCATTGGGAGCTTCAGGTGCCGTTTCAGCCATCGTGTTTGCAGCCATCACCATTCAGCCCAACATGCCCATCCAATTCTTTTTCATTCCTTTTAAAATCCCAGGATTTGTATTTGGCATTTGCTTTTTGATCCTTTCTGCCAGCCTTGCTAAAAAAGGTGGAGGAAACATTGGGCACAGCGCCCATTTCTGGGGAAGCATGTATGGGATTTTTTTTACGTATATTACAGCTAGGGTTTTTGCAGGGATAGACTTGATAAGGATGTTTATTGACACAACCTTCAATTGATTGAGTGGAAAATCAGTTAAGGGTTTTAAAAACACGATGATGAATAAAGCAATTGTTCTCATTACCCTTTTTTTGATCGGATGCAACAAAAACGCTGTGCAAGAAAATAATCCTGCACTGATTAAAAGTCAGACTGAGCTCACCAACAACTGGGACGGAACCCTGGTTTTCAATAAAGCAGACAATCCTTTTCTCCAAAAAATACCGACGAATTACAGCATACATCCCAACTCAGCAAGGATGATTGATCTGATCAAAAAAAGCTGCGGACCTACATTCAGCAATGTCTATGTCAATGCAAATGATTACTCAATACCTGTTTATCTTGCAGACAATTCATCACCAAAGAGGTCGATTAAAATCACCCTTTATAATAAGCCTCCTAACCTTGAGTCCATGATCAATATTCCCTTCCCGCAGGGGGCTTCTGCTGCTGGAGGAACCGACAAACACATGGCCATCATCAATATTGAAAATAAATGCCTTTATGAATTCTGGCTTTTTGAAGATACCAAGGCAGGCAGTGGTAACGGGATATCCATCAACTCAAATGGAATTTATGCAGACGGACGATCAACCGTCGCTGCGGGTTGGAGCCAATTGCAAGGTTTGATTTGGCCAAAGGAACTTAAACAGGGACTCATCAATCATGCCCTCAGTTTTTCAGTTTCTGTTACCAATGCCAATGGATTTGTATTTCCTGCCTCAAATAATGATGGTGCGCTTTCCAATAATCCAGATGCCATTCCTGAAGGAACCCTCATCCGCATCAAGCCCAATGTCGTCATCAATGATATTCCGGGGATCACAGAAACCGAAAAAATCATCTATAAGGCCCTGCAACAATATGGGATGTATTGCGGAGACACCAACGGGGGCGGGCTTTCCATCAGGGCTGCCCATACAAAAAGTTTTTTAAAAGATGCCTATTCACCAGCCATGCAGTTTGATGCTACATATGGAAACTTTTCACTGAAGAATTTTCCTTTTGATTTGCTTGAAGTTGTGTACACTGGTGCCTTGCAAACAAAAACCACTAAACCATACATGAATCAAGGTTGCGCAGAATGGAAATAGGAGAAAATTGAGTGGATTGCATTGATCAACTGCTCGTAAGCCTCAACAATAATATTTTCGAGGACTTAGCATTCATTTTTACCCGGTCATCAATTCTTCTTCCAACGACCCAGATGATTTTCTTGTCGGATTCAAGAACCCATTGGTTTTCCTTCTCAGCGAGTGATAATTTCAAGTCAGTAAGGAACCTTGCAATTTTTTTCTTCTTTTTCATTCCTAGTGGATAGAAATAATCTCCGGGTTTCCATGGTCGGAGCAGCAGCGGAAATCCAATGGCTTCCATGTCTATCCAGGCATGATTGGTATTGTCATCCGGAGAACGATAGCCATCATGGCAGCTGATCTGCAAGTGATTATCGTTAAATGACACCGATTCATCTCCCTCTTCTATCACAATGACATCATGCGTTTTCTCTTCAATGGCATCAATCAACAACCAATTCCGGTTCCGCAACACCCGGTGGGTGGCTGAAGAAACCGATTTACCAGAGATGGCATCAAACAGTTTTTTGATTTCAAGAACCTGATGGGCAGAAAAACCAAAATCCCTGAACACTTCAAACATGATGGTATCGATCGGTGAAATTGATTTCAATTTATTCACAGGAATGGCTAAAGACTGATCCTGGTGGGAAATCAACCCAGACTTGATCTTTTCAATCTGTTTTTTATATATCATTTCAATCTCAGAAAACCGTTTGGCATTGTCAAGCAGGTTTTGACAGGCCTCAGGATATATTTTCTCCACAGCCGGAATAACATGATGCCTAAAATGGTTCCGGGTATAGTTGTCCTCGACATTTGAGCT
>JAIPBY010000129.1 GCA_021738605.1 Chitinophagaceae bacterium
TGCTTTTGTTGTAGTTCAAATCAGCGGTCAACTCCATGCCTTTTTTGCTAAAAAGATGTTTGAAGCCTACGGCTGAACCATAATTGTTGAAATTAAAACCTGAGCTGGTAGCTCTTTTCGACAGGATTGACTTTGTTCCTGTATTAAAGAGTGTATCCGTTTTTATGGACAGTTCATCTTCATTGTTGAACTCACCCATGACCAGGCTTCCTGAAACAGTCAATGTATTCCTGTTGTCAATAAAATAATCCAGTCCCGCCCTGTTATAATTGAAGAATCCAAGGCTCTTGGGATTATTGGTTTGGTTATAGCGTATCGAAGGATAGGCAAAAAATTCTTCTCTGATGGATTCTCCTTCACCGATAGATTTTCTCTTATTATACATGGAACTGGCAAAAAAGTTAACCTTGTCTTGCTTGATGTTGATATCACCACCAAAATTCGGCATCAGCCTTGAGTCAATCCCGCCCCTAAGACTACCATTATACCCGGCTTTCCTGTTCTTTTTGAGAACAATGTTGATGATACCTGACATTCCACCGGAGGCGTCAAATTTTGCAGAAGGATTGGTAATGAGTTCTACACTTTGAATTGCATCTGATGGGATTTGGTCTAACGTAAGGTTGGTAGGTCTCCCATCCACGAAAATGGTTGGGGATGCATTCCTTAGGCTTACATTACCATCAATATCAACATCCACACCAGGAATGTTTTTCATCATCTCCGAAGCCGTTTGTCCGGTAGATACAAGATTCTTTTCAACATTAAATATTTTCCTGTCCACACCCATTTGCATGAAGGGTTTTGTTCCCACTACCTTGATTTCTTCCAGTTGTTTTGCATCAACCTCGAGCTTTATATTTCCGAGATCAACGTCTGCATTGCTCATGATCTTGGAAAAATCATTTCCATTGGCACCAAGATCAAATTTTACGGGTTTTTCAAAGGTCAGGTAACCAATGGCCGTGACCTTGAGGATAAATTGCCCCCTGATAGGAAGTCCTTCAAGGCTGAAGTCACCATTGCTTTTGGTCAACTGACCACCAATAATTTTGGTTTTCTTTGCTTTGGTTGTGCTATCAAAAACAGATTGAACAAGTTGAACAGAAGATGCCTCAACCCCTTTATTGGTTTTGGCATCCATGATTTTGCCGTAAAATCGACCAATATTCATGTTTTGGCTGGCTCCGGATGGTCTACCACCTCCAGGATATTGAGCAAAAGTGTTAAGCGATAGGAAAGTCAATAAGGCAAGGAATAATTTTGACATTAAGCTGTGTTTTGATGGATTGGATGCTTTTTAATCCTTTAAGCTTTCGGATTGAAACTCAAGTAAATGTTAAACAAAAAAGGATGAATTAAGTTCAAGATGTCAATAACGTGATTAAAACCTGTAAAATACCAATGAGCAAACCTAAAACACCGCCAATAACTTCAACAAACCTGAATTCTTTGGACATGATTTGGTTAAGTATGGATTCCATTTTATCACTGGAGAATCCAGAAACCTTTTCTGTTACCATTTTTTCAAGATCAAGTTGAGATTCTATGTTCTTCATGTAGGAACCAATGATTTCAGGGAACATTGATTCCAGCTCCTGCATGAAGGCGGTTTTTAATTGGTTGATGGTATTTTGTCCTATAAACATGGAAATCATCGGAAAAACGATGCTGAGTTTTTCACGAAGGAAAAGGTCGATTTTCTCTTCAATCAGTGGCATCATTTTGGAAAGGTTATCCGGATTAACAATTTTTTCCTCAATTTCTGTGAAGGATAAAAGCTCTTCACTAACAAGTTTACCCAGTTTTTCTGCAAATTGTTGTTGCCTTTTGGGAAAAATACCATGAAAGGTAATACCAAGAATTTTTTTAGGCTCTTTGGGGTGAAAAAGCATTTTTATGGCTATCCAATTGGTAAACCAACCAATGAAGGCAGATATCAAAGGGATTAAAATGAGCCAATAATTCATCGTCTAATAATTTTTACAAAGTTAGTTGATCTTAACCAAGTCAAATTCAATTTTGATAAAGTAAACATTTCCATTAATTTTGCACACCGTCATTATGGAGGTTGTAGCTCAGTCGGTTAGAGCGTCTGATTGTGGTTCAGAAGGTCGTGGGTTCGAGACCCATCATCCTCCCTCTTTTAACCAGGGTATTCTTCGAATAGAAAGAATACCCTTTTATTTTTCCCCATCCTGCGCTATTTGTGCTTTCTTAACATAACTTTTAGGCTCCATTCATCACAAAAAAGACCTCAAAGCTATTGAAAGGTTTAATTTTGAATATGTCATCTAAATTTTTACAATTTATGTTCAGTAAAAAATCCTTACCAGTTGTGATCGTTCTTGTGTTGTCCGGTTTGTTGTTAACATACAATTCCTCAGGTATTGGTAATCCTCCAGATAAGTACCAGCTGATTTTTCAGCAGGTGGCAGATATGCTGGAAGCTGCACATTATAGTCCCAAGAAAGTAGATGATGTTTTTTCGCAAAACATTCACAAGAAATACCTGGAAGCCCTTGATCCTGACAAAAATATTTTTCTTCAAACAGACCTCAAGGAGCTTAAAAAGTATGAGTTCACCATTGATGATGAATTGCATGGAGCTCCTATTGCATATTTCTATGCAGTTGATCAGGTTTATGCAAAACGAACAAAAGAAGTTGCAGCTTATTATCCTGAATTGTTGCAGAATCCTTTTCAGTTTACCGCAGATGAATCCATTGTTTTAGAACCTGAGAAGCTTGATTATCCAAAGAATGAAGCCGCAAGAAAGGATGCATGGAGAAAAAGATTGAAATTCTTGACTCTTGAACGCCTGTCTGATCTGATGGATCAACGCAATACCATGAAAAAGGGCGATAGTGCCTACAAGGCAGATGCAGATCTCGAGAAGGATGCCAGGGCCAAAGTGAAGCTGATCATGACAAGAAATTTTGATCGGATCATTATCAAAACCAAGCCTGATGAAAGATTTGATATGTTGGTCAACGTCATTACCAATTTCATGGATCCTCATACCACATTCTTTCCTCCATTGGAAAAAAGATCATTTGATGAACAAATGAGTGGAAGGTTTTATGGCATAGGCGCATCATTGCGCAATGATGAAGGTGGAGCCATAAGGATTGCTACCATCGTGGCAGGTCTCCCAGCCTATAAATCTCAACAACTGGTAGTTGGCGATCAGGTATTGAAAGTTGGTCAGGCAGCTGAAGAGCCAACGGATCTCACTGGTTTTGAAACCGAAGATGCTGTAAAGCTGATCAGGGGTAAAAAAGGTACTGAAGTGAGGTTAACAATCAAAAAAGCTGATGGAACCATAAAGATCGTTTCAATGATCAGGGACGAGGTGGTTTTGGATGAAACATATGCAAAAAGTGCTGTGATCAATGAAGGCGGAAAAAAGATCGGATACATATTCCTTCCAGAGTTTTACGCAGATTGGGAAAGACCCAATGGCCCAAAATGTTCTCAGGATGTGGCAAAAGAAATTATCAAACTGAAGGAACAAGGTGTTGATGCCATCATCATGGATCTCAGGAACAATGGTGGAGGTTCGTTGTATGATGTTGTGCAGATGGTGGGTTTCTTTATCCCAGAAGGGCCAATTGTACAAGTTAAAGACAGAGAGGGGAATCCTCAGGTACTCAGAGACAGGGATCGTTCTGTTTTGTATGATGGACCTTTGGCCGTGATGGTAAATGAATTTTCTGCCTCAGCTTCTGAAATCTTTGCAGCTGCCATTCAGGATTATGGTCGTGGTGTTGTTATTGGCAGTACTTCTACCTATGGAAAAGGCACTGTTCAGAGGAATATTGGTTTGGAACCCAGCACTGGTCCTTTCAACAAAGAGGCCACTGATATTGGTACCATTAAACTGACCTTACAGAAGTTTTATCGCATCAATGGTGGATCAACGCAGCTCAAAGGAGTAACACCCAATATCATTCTTCCTGACCAGTATGAAACCCTCAAATACAGGGAAAAAGACAATCCTGATGCATTGCCTTGGGATGAAATCCCTAGGGCTTTTTACAACCGTGTTTCTCCAGGCTATGACATGGATTATGTACAAAAGAACAGTGCTGCTAGGGTTGCTGCAAATCCAACCTTTAATGCTATCAAGGAATCTTCCACCCTCATGGAAACCGCCAATCAGCGGGTATATTCACTTCAAATGAACAAGTACCGTGAGGGACAGAAAAGCCTCAGGGAGTCGTTCAAAAAAATTGAAGAAATGAACAAGTCGACCAAAGTGATGGAAGTAAAAATGCTGGAATTGGACCAGAAAAAACTTTCAGCAGACAATGACAAGCTTGAAAGGCGTAAGCAATGGATTGGCAATCTTTCAAAAGATATTTATATCAATGAGACCTGTCAAATCATCTCTGACATGATAAGACAGGTTGTTTTGGTGAAAGGAAATTAATTTTCAGAGGTTAATGCCATACCTGGTATGCAGTATTTTTCTGTGGTGTAACCAATGACCAACAATGATATATCCAATGGAGAGCAGGCTTATCTGTTCTCCATTGTCAGTTTTACCAGAACGACTTAGCCAATCTTCATTAAATCCTTTGAAAAGCAGGGCTGTAGCGCGTCTAACATGAATAAATTCCTGAACAAGCATTTCTACGTCATATGCTTTTTCTGATGCTATTGCATATTGGTTTTCTTCAAAACTTCTGATAGGATGAGGATCTTGCCTAGCAATGGAAAGTGCCCTGAAAGCAAAAATTATTTCTGCATCAATGCAATGCCTTAAAAGTGTATTGATGCTCCATTTGCCGGGTGCATAGGCAAATGTACCTTCTGATTTAGCAATGATATGTAGATCTTGTTCAAGTAAGTTGACTGAGGCGTCCATTAAATCACGGATTTTACCTGGCCCTACCTCTTCAACATAACGGTTAAAAAAAGCTGGGTGCCTGATGGCAGAATTCGCTGGATACATCTTACTGTTTTTTCGTTTTCTTGGTTGTTTTTTCTGTGTTTCCCTGGGTTGACTTTCTTTCCCCAGTTGTAGTAGAAGCCAGTTTGAGGGCTTCTAAAGCATTGACAATTCCTCCTGTTATGGAAAGCTGATCCAAACTTGTTTTTTCATCTTCTGTTCCAGGTTTTGTGAAGCTGGTTTTAGAAGGTTTCATAGCAGATTGCTCAATAATATGCTTTACCTGTGATGCAGAAAGATCAGGATAGTAGGAGAGAAGGAGGGAGGCCAAACCTGCTACGACAGGGGATGCCATGCTCGTTCCATCCTTGTCACCATAGGTATTTCCACCAGGGATAGATGAATAAATCTTCACTCCAGGTGCAAAAACATTGACCTCCCTTTTTCCATAATTGGAAAAAGAAGCTGCCAAGTCTGCTTCTGTTGCACCACTGGCCCCAACATTAATCCAATTGGTAAAAACCTTAAGGGTGTCATTTTCAAAATTGCGAGAGGGGAAATTATCTTCCGTATCAATATTCTTGGCATCATTGCCTGCTGCATGCACCAAGAGGACCCCTTTTGATTCAGCATATCTCACGGCCTCATCAACCCATTTTTTCTCGGGTGAGAAGCTCTTACCAAAACTCATGTTCACCACCCAGGCACCATTGTCTACGGCATAGCGGATAGCATTGGCGATATCCTTGTCGTGTTCATCACCATCTGGAACTGCCCGAATGGTCATGATCTCAACATTGTTGGCCACACCATTGATGCCAATTTTATTTTGCCTTGAAGCGCCAATGATTCCTGCTACATGGGTGCCGTGGGAAGCATCTATGCCCATAATATCATTGTTACCATAAAACCGGTCATTGATGTCATCATAATTGTCTTTAACAACATCTTGCCTATACCTTGTGGGTTCTTTTTCAACTGCCTCTACTTTGGATTTCTCTCCTTCATAAAATTGAATGAGATCAGCAATCAAACTTACATTGGTGTTTTCCATTTGCCTGGTTTGCTGGAAAAAACCCAAAAGAACAGATTTCGCTTTGATCACTGAAGCTTCTGAAGGTTTGAAATCCTGCAGTTCATCACCTGTATAACTTTCTTTCCCAATAGACAATTTCAGGATGCTGTCAGCAGATGGAATTTTTGCAACCAAGTCCTTGATAATCATAACATACATGCCTGCTTCCTTTGCTTGTGCTTCAATTTGGATTTTTGCTTTGTTGTACAATTGATACTGCATTTTTTTCTCTCCTGACAGGCTGTTTGCATCTATATTGCCATTTCCAAATTCAGGCTTGAACTTATAGTATACCCTAACTGCCTCGTAGCTGTCTTTGCCAACGTTTTTACCATCTTTCCCTCCGATAAAATTCCATCCACGGGTGTCATCTACGTAACCGTTTTTATCATCATCAATGCCATTGCCCGGGATTTCCTTTCTGTTTTGCCAGAGTATTGGTTTCAAATCTTCATGAGCAGTATCAATGCCTGAATCAATTACCGCAACAATAACTTTCTTTTTTGGGGACTTGCCGGCAAGGAATTCATTGTAGGCTCTTTCCAATGAGATACCATAAATACCAGTTGACTGATGGTCTTCCAAATGCCAACCTTTTTTATAGGCATCAGGTTTTTCATTGAGCGATTGTGCCCCGACAAAAGAGTAACTGAAGGTAAATGTGAGGATGATTAGGATGAGCTTGATATTTTTCATATATAATTGATAATTAATTGCTTAAATTGGTTTTAATGGATTTTTTGTTGAGGGTGAAAAGCAATACAAGTGAAATAGGTCCAGTAATAAAAAGCATAACTGTTTGAACTGACCAGAGCAGCCAGCCAAAAGCAAGTCCTGAGACTTCTTTTACGCCATACAATAACAATGTTTTTTGAACGGCAAATTGATAAGCGCCAATGCCTCCTTGGGTTGCAATCATGGCAAAACTACCAAATGTTAGGATAGATAGGG